>CAZEDO010000124.1:0-9142 GCA_964511085.1 uncultured Lentimicrobiaceae bacterium | reverse complement strand
CTCATGAGAACGCTTCGCTAAGTTGCGAGAAATGAAAAGTTACCGGAGTATTGATATAAAATACATAACGAAATGTTTATTGATGGTACGGGTAATTTGTCAGCTCTTGTTTAATTCCATGTTCTCCGTGTCTCCGTGGTGAGAAATTTTAACCAATTATTAATTCCATGCGCAAAGCCCTCGTTTACAAGGAATCTCCCATAGGTCTGCTCCAAATCCATGGCGAGGATGAATATATAACGGCAATATACTTTGTTGAAGAAGCCAAAGAAGAAGTTTCCACATCACCCACCGTGCAGCAATGTGCCTTGCAACTGATGGAATACTTTGCAGGCAAGCGAAAAGAATTCGATTTACTGCTAAAACCCGAAGGAACCGGATTTCAAAACAAAGTATGGACACAACTACAGCATATTCCGTTTGGCGAAACCATTTCCTACCTCACTCTGGCAAAACAACTTGGCGATCCTAAATGCATCCGTGCGGCCGGCTCAGCCAACGGGAAAAACCTGATCAGCATCATTATTCCCTGCCACAGGGTAATAGGCAGCAATGGCAAATTAGTTGGCTATGCCGGTGGCCTCTGGCGAAAGAAATGGTTGCTGAACCATGAGAACTCACTGGCGGAGAATGATCTGTTTAATTCGGTATCGCAGTGAAACGATTCAAAGGATGCTCAAAGTCTCGCTCTCAATTATTACAAAGAAATGACTACTTTCATACCCTTTTCCAAAATTAAAATCAATCCATGAAATCATTCACCATCCAAGAAATCAATGATATACTGCAAGGTGTTTTAATTGGCCACACCCCGCAGCTAATCACCGGTCCGGAGCAACTTGAAACTGCCGGTGATACACAGATTACATTTATCGGTAATAGGAAATACGCGAAGCTTTGGGAGAGCTCTAGAGCCTGCGCCGCAATCATAAACGAAAACCTTGAACTGGAACCGGGAGACAACAGGGCTTTGATAAAAGTTAAAAATGCCGACCTTGCCATGGCACAGTTGCTTGAGCATTTTATTCCTGATCCGCCACATTTCGATACTGATATCCATCCGGCAGCTGTTATTCACCCAACAGCGAATATCGGAAAAGGAACAAGGATAGGAGCAGGCTGCTATGTTGGGATGAATGTTAAAATAGGGACCAATGTGACCCTGTATCCAAATGTGACCATTCTTGATGAAACCACAATTGGCGAAGGCACAATCATATGGCCGGGGACAGTTATCCGTGATCGTTGCGTGATTGGGCGTTTTTGCATATTCCATCCCAACGTTTCCATTGGCGGCGATGGGTTTGGTTACCGCCCAAGTCCCGATGGCAGAGGGCTTATCAAGATACCGCATATTGGTAATGTCATTATCGGAAACGGTGTGGAAATTGGTTCAGGCTCATGCGTGGACCGTGGTAAATTTAGTTCCACTATTCTCGGCGATGGCACAAAGATTGATAACCTGGTTCAAATAGGCCACAACTGCAAGCTGGGTCGCTCATGTGTGATGGCTGGCAACAGCGGGCTGGCAGGCTCGGTTACACTTGGCGATGGTGTAATGGTAGGAGGCAGTGCTTCCATAAGCGATCATGTTACTGTTGGCAATGGTGCCGTGGTAGGTGGCGGTTCAGGGGTGATGCACGACATTCCTGATGGAAAAACAGTGCTTGGTTATCCTGCCGTGGATTCCCGCGAAGCACTAAAACAATGGGCTGTGTTGCGAAGGCTGGCGAGGGAAGCCTAGACCATTCTCCTTTGTGTTACTATGAGAAATCCTTTGCGCCTCCTTTGTTGTAAAAACAAGTCATGCAAAAGCTATGCTCGCGAAAATACAGGTATAAGTACCATAAACATCAGTAATAAGATCCCGATAACTAAGCTTGTCGTTCTCTTTTTTCCGGCATGTTGGTAAATGCATGCCTTCCGGCTGAACAGGGTTGACTTTTCATCATGCCATTGGAAGGCGTAAACAGGATGAGTCTGGCGTAATGTTATAGTAGCTGGCATTGTTGGTTATTTTGGGTTGGTAAAATCTTTTTCTCTTTAAACAGCTTTAAAAAACTATGTATTAGGATGTTTCTTTTGCCGGGGTGAGCATATTGCCTGTTTTGAAAAAACTATCAGACATATGCGACAAAATACATACTTAGATATCCTTTATCAGGAAAATTGGAAAAGGTTATATGATAAGATCTTCTGGAAAGAATATCCAGGAGAATGATGCAGGATTGTAACCTGCTTTTCCAGTGTGAAAGCAGCTTCCTTTACATTAGCTGAATTGGTTCCGACAAAAACCTAGAATTCACCAGGTTCAGCTTTATTTTCCAGCTTTTCGTTGTAAAAGGCAAGATCTTAGATCGCAATTGTAAAAGTGATGGTTTTATTTTCACCGGCTTTCAGGAATATCTTTTGATACCCTTTGAGTTCTTTTACAAGGTGTGTTATATCACCGACCAGGTCGCGGATGTATACAGATGAACTACTTCAGTGCCATCAACTCTTCCGGTATTCGTAAGTTTATAATATTTCTGAGTTGGGTTTTCAGATATACAGATAGATAAAATCCTATCCTAATTGATGTTTATAACCCTTCATCCCATAAAACATTATGAAGAGGTAACTCACCAGCACGAGCAGAAAAGCGTGGTGAATCCCAAAAGCATCGGCTAAAGCACCCATGGCAAGTGGTAAAATTGCACCTCCTACAATAGCAAAGCATAAAATGCCGGAACCCTGACTGGTATGCTTGCCGAGTCCGTCAATAGCCAATGTAAAAATCGTCGGAAACATGATAGAATTAAACAAACCTACCGCAATAATAGGCCACATGGCAAATTTACCACTAGACAGAACAGTTATAAGAACAAGAGCAACTACCACGGCAGCCATAATAGTGAGTGTACGGTTTGGTTTGTTTTTTCCAAAAAGGAAAGCAACAAAATTTACAGCGACAAACACAAGAAATAGCGCGGCAAGTTTTACGTCATTCAATATGATTAATAAATTTGCAAAGGAGAACAGAGAACTAATGTCAGAGAAGTTGAGTAAATTCTTTGATTTGATCAGGTCCGATGTAAGATACCAGGAAACAAAGAAAGCAAAAAGAAAAATGCCTGTATAAATGTAAATGCGGGATGATTGTTTTTTGATGTCGGAGAGGGCAACTGCACCGAAGAATCTGCCAATCATAGCACCTCCCCAGTATAATGCTACATATTTGGCACCTTCAGAATGAGCAAGCCCTGCAATATCAGGTTGTGCAAAAAAATTAATCAGGAAACTCCCGATTGAAACCTCGCCTCCAACATAAAGAAAAATGGCTATCGCACCAAGCACAAGATGACGATAATCCCATGCACTGCCGGCTCCTTTTTTATATGAAGAGGTCTGAATGAATGGTAATTTGGCGAAAATAAAAACGATTGCAATAACAAAAAGCGTAATTGCCAGACCTATATAAGGCCCTTGAACGGTGCTTGCATTTTCGGCAGCATTTGTATTGTCAGAGAGGATAAGCAACCCGCCAAAAACAGGTGCTATAGTTGTTCCTAAGGAGTTTAATGCTTGTGTCATATTTAAACGGCTGGAAGCAGTTTCGGGAGAGCCCAGGATTGCAACATATGGATTAGCAGCTACCTGAAGCACAGTAATACCCGATGCCAGAATAAAGAAGCCTGTAAGGAAAACGCCATAGCTTATGAGGATTGACGCAGGGTAAAACATAAGCGCTCCCAATCCTGTAATTACCAACCCCAGCACAATTCCTTTCCTGTAACCAATTTTTCCAACAACCCAACCAGCCGGAATTGACATAATAGCATAAGCTCCGAAAAATGTGAACTGGATAAGCATAATCCGGGTATAATTCAGCTCGAATAAGGCTTTCAGATGGGGTATAAGGATATCATTGAGGCATGTTATAAAGCCCCACATAAAAAAAAGTGTAGTAAGCAGCGCAAGGGCAGGTTTATAATTAATATTCTGCCTTGGGATGTTACCCATAGTGCTTTGGTCGCTTTTGGTTGCTGTGGAAAAAAATGCCATAATTACTTTTGGATTAGGTGAGTAGGATTTTATTAATTCCTGCACGGTTATGGTTGGATTTGAGAAGTTTAAGCCTCTGCATAATCCCAGGGTTCTTCCTTATGATATTCTTCTCAGATTATGCGTATTACGATTCTATTTCTTTTATTATTTGCTAAATTAATGTTTTTCTCATATCTATCAATGCTCTTTATAAGTTTATCCCAAGAAATTGATCAGTTGCATCGGGAAATATTATTCAACAAAAAACTTACAGGATTCCACCACTTTACGATCCATTATCCTGCCCACAGGATATGTATTTACATGCTGATCCCAATATGGGGTTTTGCTATAAAACCAGTTCAGGATTTCATCAGGGTCTTTGGCAAAAGATGGTTCCTCTTTTTTTTTCTTTTCAAACTCAACGGCCAAAGTTGGATCAGCAGTCAATAAATGCCTTGCTTCCACTTCCATCACATAACTTTCCGAATATTCTTTTTGTTCGAAAATGGCGTCGAAAAATCCCCAGCTAACAAAGGAATCGGAAGCTTTGGGCTCCAGGAAGTGGGCAATAACCATAGCTGTGCGTTGATTCATGTCAATCACAGCAGATCCTTCCGGGTAAAGCCGGGTTTCAATAGTGGGTGAGCAATCGAATGTAACTCCATGATGCCCCTCATACGGACGCTGCTGCCATTTGGCATTGCTGAATTTATATGATTCTACAAGGCAGTTAACCGATGAAGCAAGGTGTTTAACTTTAATTCCATGTAAAATTAGTTTATCTGTTAATTCTGACCATTCCGGTGGAATAATATATGCTTCGGGCAGCATGCACCTGGTCGTAACTTTTGGACTGTCGAAGAATGGTACTTTTAACACAACAGGCCGTGTAGTATCATATTTGAACCATTCACCCCCGGTAAGTTCACTTTTTTCCATCGTGTATTCGAATCCGAAAAAATCAACTATCGTGCTATCAGTTTCTGAATCGGTGAACCTAAGTGGCATTTCCTGTTTTCTGAATTCCGGGCTTGCAGTAAATTGGTCGGCTTTCTGTTCGATTTCCCGGAGCGAATACCCTTCTTTATTCAGAAGTTCAATAGTGACGCGTAGCATTTCATAGGTCGCGTATACACGAATAGCGTAAGGTTTAAGCATATGTGCTTCTATTAGCAGGCCTGGACGGTTTTGTATTGCTGTATAACCCTGCGAAATCATTGGCGGTGCAACACCAGTAACGAGGCCGCTACGCGGGTCGTGCCAGTTGCGAAATTCAACATAGGGAAGCATGGGATATCCTTTAGCCAGCATTTCTTTGGTGATTTGCGTTTCAAATACATCGCGCGTCCAATCGGTAAGTCCCTTATCCATATTCCCAAATGTTTCGAGTGCATAGGTGATTTTGTACTGGTAATCAGCACCATCAGTTACATGACAATCAACAAAAAATTCAGGGAGCCAGGTGTTATAAAGCTTAAGCCATGCCTGCATTTCTGGTGTGTCGGCTTTCATGAAGTCGCGGTTTAGGTTCAGGTTTTGGGCTGTAACCCTCCACCCCATTTCCTTAGGCCCGTTCTGATTAATACGGTTGTATGGCCCGAACCGCTCATGTCCGTCAACATTAAAAATCGGGATGAATAAAATACTCACGTTTTTTAGCAGGGCGCTTTTCCCGCCAAAAGCAATATCACGAAGCAACATAAGGCCTGCATCCTTGCCGTCAGGTTCACCGGCATGAATGCAAGCCTGAACCAATAGTATTATTCTGCCCTTTTTGCGGATTGCAGTAGGATCGCAGAGTCCGTCTTGATCGGCAATAAGCAGCGGCAAGTCACTGCCTTGCGGGCTTTTCCCAAATGAAGTATAGGTCAACATTGGAGAAGCCTTATCTAAAATCTTACAATAATCCACTGTTTTGTCGTAACGCGGAGTTTCTTTGCCTCCTGACTTTTCAAACCATGTAAGGAATTTCGTGTCCTGGGCTTTTACAGATAGAAAAAATGTCCAAAAAAGAAATAAAAATATCCAGAGCTTTTTCATAATGAACATGTTATTAGTAGCAGGTGTTCCTCAACAAATGTATCGAAATAATCTATTGCAAATCTTTTATCGGAACGCTGGGAAAGTGTTGTTGTTAAGAATTCAAAATAAATCGACCTGTTAGTAAACTTTTAAGACCTTTGCGTGTCTAAAAAAGTCAGGACAGGAGACAATCTCCTTAACTGCTGTAATTTCTTAATACTGATATCCTGTCAGATAATCGCGCAATATGAATCACTGTAAATTAATTGTTTTCTTTCTTTGCCTTCTTTTCGCCGGCACTGCTAGTGCGCAGGGGGCACGTTTAACTGGAGTAATAGTAAATCCTGAGGATCAGTTAACGCTGGTTGGCGCAACTATTAAACTAACGAATTCTAAAGATACTACTAAAATCAGATATACTAACAGTGATGTGCAAGGGAAGTTTGAGTTTACTCAGCTTGCCAAAGGTCAGTATCTGATTGATATTACTTACATGGGATTTGAAAATTTCAGAAAACGGGTTTCTGTTAACAGCAAAGTTGAAGATCTCGGGAAATTATTCCTGAAAACGGAGGCTAAAAGACTGAAAGTAGTTGACGTTACCGGCGCTGCAGTCAGGGCCGAACAGAAAGGGGATACCACCCAATACAGTTCTGCCGCCTATAAAGTTACCCAGGACGCAAGCACCGAGGACCTCGTTAAAAAGATGCCAGGTATTACCGTTGAGAATGGCACCGTGAAATCCCAGGGCGAGGATATTAAAAAAGTTCTTGTTGATGGGAAACAGTTTTTTGGTGACGACCCAACCGTTGTGCTCAAAAACCTTCCAGCCGAAGTAATTGATAAAATTCAGGTATTTGATAAACTATCCGACCAGAGTGCCTGGTCAGGTTTTGATGATGGCAATGCTCAAAAGACAATGAATATTGTTACAAAATCGGCAAGGAACAATGGGCAATTTGGAAAGTTTACCGGCGGTTACGGTACGGACGACCGTTACCAGGCAGGGGTTAACATGAATCTTTTTGAGGGAAACCGACGTATCACAATCATTGGAAATAGCAATAATGTCAATCTGCAAAATTTCGGAAGCGATGATTTCCTGGGCGCAATGGGCGGAGGAGGAGGTGGTGGTGGTCCGCGTGGAGGATTCAACAGGTCAGGCGGTGGAGGCAATGCCCAATCGGGGATAACAACCACCAATGCCATAGGGCTTAACTATACGAATTCATGGGGGACTAAGGTGACATTGAATGGAAGCTATTTTTACAACCTCGCGAAAAACAATACGCCAAAAACACTTGACAGGCAGTATATCCTCAACGGAAACAGTAATCAGTTTTATAACGAGAATAGCAATTCCAGCAGCCAGAACAACAACCATAGGTTGAACATAAGGTTGGAGTATAACATCAACGATAGGAACTCACTCGTTGTAACTCCAAGGCTCAGTTTTCAGAAGAACACTTCGGACAATGGTTTGATGGCTACCTCATCCAGTGCTGATACTCTTCGCAGCTCCACCGAAAACATAAATAACACCAGCTCGAATGGCTATAACTTTAATAATGATTTGCTATACAGGTATAAATTCGGGAAGAAAGGGCGGACAATTTCACTTGGGATTACAACAGGTATTAGCAACCGCAAGCGTGACAATTACCTGAATGCCATGAACCTTTACTATGTTGTTGATCCGAAAAAAACAAGCGACTCCATTAAGCAATTCAGCAAAACAATAACGGATGGGGTTTCGCTTTCGTCAAACCTGGTATATACTGAACCCCTGAGCGAAAAAAGCCAGTTTCAATTTAATTACAACATTTCGAACTCGACAAATAACAACGATAAATCCACCTATGATTATCGGTATGAAACCGGGCAGTATACCTCATTTGATACGCTGCTCTCCAATATCTACAACAATGATTATATTACTCACAATGTTGGGACAGGCTACCTCTACAAGGATGAAAAATTAAACATAAATGCCGGGGTGGCGTACCAATATTCCGATCTCAAAGGCAACCAGGATTTTCCCAAATCGGGAAAAACGCATAAAACTTTTTATAATTTTTTACCCTCTTTCATGCTCAATTACAAGGTTGGCGACCTGGTTAACCTGCGTGTAAACTACAGGGTCAGCAGCAATGCACCATCGGTCACACAGCTTCAGGCGGTGGTAGACAACTCAAACCCGCTTTTGCTCTCGGCAGGTAATCCAAATCTGAAACAGGAAACACGGCACAACATGCGGTCGCGGTTATCATTCGCCAACAAAGGAAAGACGTCGAGCTTATTTGCTATGCTTTCCTTCCAGGTAATTCAGAATTATATCGGAAATTCCACCTTGGTGGCTGCTCATGACACACTTGTATTTGGGCAGGAAATGCGCGGCGGTTCACAACTTGTGGTGCCGGCAAACCTTGATGGCGCATGGAATGGCCGTGCTTTGCTTTCCTATGGTTTCCCTATTAATCCTGTAAAATGTAACTTCAACATTAATGCCGGCGTGAGCTACAATCGCCTTCCAGGCCTTATCAATAAAAACCGGAATCTTTCGGAAACATACGGTATTAACCAGGGCGTTGTACTCAGCAGCAACATCAGCCAGAAGCTTGATTTTACACTTACCTATAATCTGAATTACAACCTCGTGGATAATTCACTTCAACCGGAATTGAACAATAATTATATTTTCCAGATAAGCTCGGCACAATTCAACTGGCAGTTCTGGAAAGGCTTGTTTGTTCAGACGAATATTACTTACCAGAACTACAATGTTATTTCAAGCAAAGAGATTACAGAGTACACACTCTGGAATACGAGTTTCGGCTCCAAGCTTTTCAAAAACAATACTGGCGAAATTAAGCTTACCGCCTACGATATGCTTGATCAGAACAAAAGCCTCAACCGAAGTGTTACCGACACTTACATCGAAAGTTCAACCACGCAGGTTTTGCGGCAATATTTTATGCTGAGTTTTACTTACAACCTGCGCAATTTTAAAGGAAAAATGCCGGAAATGCAGGAAGAAAGAAGGCATGAATTCGGCGACGGACCGCCTCATCAGCATTGATAGTAGAAAGTT
>CAZEDO010000123.1:0-9280 GCA_964511085.1 uncultured Lentimicrobiaceae bacterium | reverse complement strand
AGATTTCTGAATGTGACTGGAGTTCAGACGTGTGCTCTTCCGATCTCTTTTTGAATTATCATAATAAATCAATCAATTACTTGTAGTTAGCAACTTTGCGGCTTTGCGAGAAATTTTCATGAATAATACAGGCTAAATTAGTCTGGTTATTGAACTTCCTCTTCTTCCTTCTTGTCTTTTGAACTGTGAAAGATATCGATAGCCACGATAATTGCAGCAAACCCCCAAAAAGGTACAGAAGCCTTGTCGGTGTCCAGAAAGTTATTCATCAGACTGTGCAAGGCATAGGTGATAAAACTAAGTACTGTAACAAGACTCAGGATTTTAACATCCTTTCGTTCAGCCCGCCTGTACGACCGGATTCCGCTCCGGATAATCAGCACAATTATCGCAAGGAATGTAAGCATTCCCAATAAACCCGACTCTGCTAATGGCCCAATGTACTCACTATGTGCATTGCCCATATCTCCTGCATTTGTACTGATGATAGTTTTTTCCTTTGATCGCTGATAAGGAGCATATTCGAATTGGTATGTTCCAGGCCCCCAGCCAAATACCGGCCTTTCATCAAATAATCGTAGCGCTGCCTGCCAACGGTTAACACGTTCAAGGTTGGAAGCATCGGATGAGATATTGGAGATAGATTGTATATGCTCAATAATATTAGCAGATGATTCTTGTTTGTTTTTTTCAAGGCGATCGAGAATCTCAAACTTAAAAGTGAAAAATACAGCAAGAAATAGTACGACAAATGTGATAATCCATCGGAATCTGATTCTAAGCAAGATAACGAGATAAACCACAAATGTTAGCACAAGGCTAAGCCATGCGGCACGGCTGTATGAGAGAAAAAGCGCAATCAGCAAAATCCCGCTGAAAACCAATGCAAGTGTTCTTATATTTTTTGAACTAGATTTATCAAAACCAAACCCAAACATAACTGGAATAAAAAATGCCAATATAGCACCATAAGCCGTGTGGTCATTATAAAATGGAGACATAACCCAATGCCCCTGCTCTTCATTAAAAGCAAATTTCGAATGATTATAGATGGTATATCCAATCACAATTATAAGTGATATCACATAAATCCAACTGAATAATTTGGCATTTTCAAATTTTTTAAAAAGGATAAACCCGACAAAATACATAGGTATCACAAACCATAATCTGGCCAGAAAAAATTTGAACGAAACCAGGGGTAAATCACTGGTTATACTGGTGATTAATAACCAGGCCAGGTTGATAAAAATAGCAATAGTTATTGGATGTTTCAGGAACCGACGATCGAGGCTGCTGCTAAAAAGGAGCTTGATAAAAAACAATATTAACATGCCAAGAAGTAATGGCTCTGTTGGCAGCGATACACCAATACCCATATCAAAATCCCGGATATTTACAGCCAGTGGTGTAGCTAAAACTACCAGCCAAAACACCATGTCAAATGAATATAGGTACATTAAAACAATAAGTATCCCAATTGGAATAAAAGCAGCCCAATACAAATCTTTAATCACAAAATAAATGCTCAACGCTATGAAGAGCGAAGTGATAAGGTAAACCAGGGGTATTTTTAACTTCTCAGGCAAGGATAATTTGATTTGTGATGCAAGTATAAATACTATATGCCGGATGCGTTTTCATTTCTTCCAAGCTGTTTATTGTCGAGAATAGAAATGACCACAAGGCTTGTAAAGAGTGTAATAGTTGTAACATAAAGCATAATGAGCCACCGGGTTGGATAGGATTTTTTATCTGCTATCTGTGGTTTGGAAATCACATTGATATATGTTAAATCCATCCTGGCATTAAACAAAGCCTTGTCATAGTTCTCTGTTATCACACTATATTCTCCTGCAATATGCTCAAGTCTTGATTTCAACAAAATAAGTTCTCCACCCCTCTCTTCAATATTTTTCTTCAACCTGAGAACATCCTTAGTATTAATATTCGATCCGCCCTCTACAGTACGAAGGTAGCCCTTCGAAACTTCAAGCGTCTGATTATTGTAGTCAATAAGGTCATATCCGCTTCCTAATGCCCGCATCTGGCTTTCAACCGAATCCATCTCTATTCTTTTTATATCAAGCATATGTTGAGAAGCAACCACAACTTCCTGATACTTTATCCGATGTATAAACCTGATTTTTTCATTACAGAAATAGAGAATTGTATTTACCATATCGCGGGCTAGCTCAGGGTCAGTGTCAAGAACCACAATCTCAATTGACTCGTATTGCGTTTTGGATATTCTTACATTTTTATCATATAGGTAAATCATTGTAGAAGAAAAGTATTTGTAAGAGGAATCGATGCCGTAATGCTTCGCCAGATCGAATTTTCGCATCACACTATCTTTGATATCCTGAGAATTAAGCCATTGAAGCATCTGCTCGGTTTCGCTTTCATCGGAATAAGGGGCAATGTTAGACGGGTAAATGATGCAGGCCGACTTGAACTTAGGTTTAATAAAAAAGGGCGCAGAGAAAATGAAGGCAAACACAGCAGCAATTGCAGCTATGACAAGAAAGTGCCATTTCCACTTTACAAATATTTTTACAAGGTTTATATTATTGAAATAGCTTTCCATGTTGATACGTGTATTATTTAGAAGATTGCGATTAATACTGAACTTCGGAAGTATTAGTGTTTTTTTTTTAATGCCGGCAGTTCCGGAACTTTATCAAAGAGAATTATTAAAACCACAGCCAGCAATAAAGCTGAGAATGTGGTAGTCAGCATTATTAGCCATCGGATCGGATAAGCCTTCTTTTCTGCTTTATATGCACTTTCAACCACAAATTTTTGCGGAAGCACTTCGTTTGCATCAATCTTTGCTTCATCGTATTTAGATTTTATTAGACTAAGCTGCTTCTTTTCATATTCCAGTGCATCGCGTAACGAAACATAAGGCCCACCAAATTTTGAAAGGATCTTGAGTTTATCTTCCAGTGCCATAATACCATGGGTATTATTCTTTGCAATTTCAATGGCAAGTTGCTGGTTCATCATCTCGGCCTGTGTTTCATAATCATTCACGCCAAGCATGCGAAGTTTTGAAAGCGAATCTTCCATTAATTTCACTTCATTTTTGAGTGATAAGTATTCAGTCTCTACAATTTTGAAACCTTGCATAGCCCTATCCCTTTGCATATCATTCTTAACTGAATCGAGAAGGTCGGCAATTGAATTAGCAATATCAGCTGCCATTTGTGGATCTTTGTCAAGAACAGACACCTTAACTGCCATGAATTCAGTACGCTTGAAAGTGATATTGCTTTCATATTCCCTTTGCAGACGTGTATTTTTGAATTCCGATTTTGGATCAATTTCGTAATGTTTCATCAGCTCAAACTTCTTGACCACACGCCCCCTGATTTTGCTCGAGTTCAATATCTGTAACATTTGTTCAGTCTGGGCATCTTCTCCAAACTCAAGAATATCTTGTTTCTCACCAGGATTATCACTGAGTAACGCTTTTGAAATAGAATTACTCGATGTCGGAAACATGATTACAGTAGACCTGAATTTTGGCGTTATGAACCATGATGATGAAAAAACAAACGACAATACAAGGCTGATCGCGGCAATGAACAACAGAGTCTTCCGCCAGGGAATAAGAAAAAGTACCAGTTTATTAGAATCAAACTCCCTGCCGGGAAAAAGTTTATCAGACATGATCAAAATTCTGTTTAATAGCGTTCAAAAATAGATAATTATATTGAATATGCAATGGTTTAGCATTTCCTGTCATTACAAGTATAAAAGTTAAATTTATAAAAAAACACTGATAACGCTGATATTCAGCAACGGATAAGAATAGGGCCATCTAATAAATCTACACACCTGAAACGTTTCCCTCTGTATCCTAAAATAATTCGTTGACCTTTAGCTGGCAAAACCAACCAAAATCGCAAATTCTACTTTGACTATTAGAAGCGATTTATTGCAGTCGAAATTATATTGATGAAGAAGGCTGTCCGAATTGCCTGAAGAGGGATCGAATGTCGAGCAGACGAAGCATAAAAGCCAGCATAGCTGACACCAACAGTAAAGATAAGAAAGAGATTTTCCAGTCAAATGGCAATAAACGGCTCAGGAAACTGATTAAAATAACTCCTGAAACATATTCCGTCAGGTTAAAAAGATATCGGATATTGGTTTTTAAACGGAAGGTTTTGATGACAATAAAAACCTGCAAAGCTGCAATTATAAACTGCGTAATAAGACTGGCCACAGCTGCCCCCTGTGCCATAAACTGTGGGATAAAAAACAAATTAAGCACAATATTAATAAACATTCCTGAAGCTGCTAAAATATTCATGATTTTCAGGCTTCCATTGGCTGTAAGCAAAGTACCAAAAACGTAGGTTGTGGAAACAGCAATAAAATCAATCATTAGTAATCGGAAAACAAAAGCAGCATCAGCTACGTGGTGATCATATAAAAGATCCATTATTTCATAGCTATAAAAAAATGAAGCTGCAGCAACTGCAACCGACAATGTAAAAAGGAGTGTGAACGAGAGTTTGAGAATGCTTTGAACAGATTCACCCAATTTAATCATTCGGGCAAATATCGGGAGAAGTAAAACCGCAAAAAGGTAGGCTATCATGTTGGATGCATCCAGCAACCTGTATGCCATGGCATATATGCCTGTCTGTAAATCGCCTAACCATCCGGGAAGCATCCGCTCCATCATAACCGAATCAATCCTGTTATAAAATGTCATAAGAAGACCCAGTATAGCAAATGGGAAACTCTTTTTAATTATCATTAAGAAGAAGAGTTTGTCCCATTTCAACTTCCTGAATGATGCTTTTTTTCCAACCACAATTACTGCAGCAAGGGCTGTTAACAAGTATGCTGCTGATTGGGTATAAACAAACCACTCTATTCGGAATGGTGTTGATGTAACATTTCCCCATAGTAACACACTGCAAATGAGAATCATAAGGATTCGATCGAGCACTGAAATAAAACTATCCGTCTTAAAATGTAAGAGACCGGAAATATTGGATCGCAGGTAAAGAATAAATGAAATAAGAAACTGATTAAGACCCAGAATTACAAGCAGTAGCATTTGATGTGAATCATAACCCCAAACAAGCCCTGCAGTGAGTGTAACCATCATATAAACAACAGCAAACAGGAACTTTATAACGACGATGCCGGAAAAATGCTTGTTTAACAGATGATTATTTTGCGAAATATTTTTATTATTAAAGTTGGTGATACCAAAATCAAGCAGAATATTGAACAGAAAAGAAAAGTTGAATACAGCATAATAAAAACCATAATCCACAGGCCCTACTACATTTTGAACAGTGCGGTCAATCCCCAATATCCAGAAAGGTTTTATCAGGATATTCACAAAAAGCATTAAGCCCAGGTTTGTCAGGAACTTACGATGCATATGCTGCTTTGCTAATTTATTTGGGGTGATGATGAAATAAAGAAAAAGTTTTGAGTTTTGTGATTCTCTATGCTATAAGGTTCCAACTTTCCACGATTCAAAACCATCACATTGTAATCCAAGGATTTCAGTAATGAAAAACACTTGCTGCGGTTTTCGTTTTCCCATAATTCGGCGTAAATTATCGGGCGATGAAGCCTAATAAGGTTTTCAGCTCCGGCCAATACAAAGTATTCAAAATTTTCAACATCAATCTTTATGGCACTCAAAATTAGTCCTTTATCGAAAAGTGGGGCAATACTATCTAATCTTTTTATTTTTATCTGGTATTTCCTGCCTTCATTAAGATCAGGGATGCTTTCGTGTATAACATGGCTCAATCCCTGCATTGGCGTATTTCCTAACACAGGCATCACCATTTGCGCCTCACCTTCTGAATTGCCAAGTGCAAAATCCATTACCGCTACATTATTCAGGTTAAAATAATGGATAATTCTGCGCAAAGCTTTGATATTAGAAGGAATAGGCTCAAATGCCAGTACATTTGCCTGAGGGAGATGACGCGCCAGATGAACCGTCATAATGCCAATATTTGCACCTATATCAAGAACAGTCCCATTATTTGGCAACATACCAAGGAAATGCAGGAAATCCCGTTCTTTATGATTCCATTTAAGTGTAAAAATAATATATAATGAAAAGAAGAACAGATAGTTATCGAAACCTAACAGGGTTTGCAATATTTTCTTAACCAGTTGCTTCATTTATCTTTCAATTTCTGGCAAATTTATTACAATTTAACTCTCGGAAGCAACTCTATTGTACAATTTCAGATAAAGCCCTTACATTTGTGCAAATTAATTCCATTGAAGATAGCTGTTAATACCCGTTTACTTTTAAAAGACAAACTTGAAGGGATCGGCTGGTTCTCTGCTGAATCTTTGAGCCGGATTACACAGCAGCATCCAGAGCATGAATTTATATTTCTATTCGACAGGCCATTCGACAGCAGTTTCATCTTTTCGTCAAACATTACTCCTCTCGTTATCCCTCCTGCTGCCAGGCATCCTTTCCTATTCTATATCTGGTTTGAACTAATGCTGCCAGGAGCATTGCAAAAGTCAGGAGCGGATATATTTCTCTCGCCTGACGGTTTTCTTTCTCTGGCATCCAAAATCCCTTCGATAGCTGTTTTGCATGATCTTAATTTCGAACATAACCCAATGGATTTGCCTTGGTTGGTAAGAAAATACTATCTCTACTATTTCCCGAAATTTGCAGCTCATGCAAGCCGTATCGCAACGGTTTCCGAATTTTCAAAAAACGACATAAGCAATCTTTACAACATTCCACTTGAAAAAATCGATGTTGTTTATAATGGTGCCGGCGAACAATTCGTGCCTTTACGTATCGCTGAACAGGCTACAGTAAAAGCAGAATTCTCCCGCGGATATGACTATTTTCTTTATGTCGGGTCTTTGCACCCACGCAAAAATCTGGCAAACCTTTTCAAGGCATTTGATCATTTTAAGGAAAGCGATACAAAAAGAATGAAATTAATTATTGTAGGAGCACGCTACTGGTGGACAGATTCGATAAAACATGCTTATGAAAACATGCGATATCGGGATGATGTGATTTTTACCGGGAGGCTTTCTTCTGCCGACTTGCGTAAAGTCATGGCTTCCGCATTTGCCCTAACTTATGTATCTTATTTTGAAGGATTTGGCATTCCACTCGTTGAAGCATTTAATTGCGATATACCAGTAATTACTTCAAACATTACTTCTATGCCGGAAGTTGCAGGAGATGCAGCTCTACTGGTTGACCCATATGATTACCTTTCAATTTCAGCGGCCATGCTAAGTCTTGCGAACGATACTACTTTCCGAAATCAACTAATTGAAAAAGGCCGGATACGCAGCAAAGAGTTTTCATGGCAAAAAACAGCGGACAAGCTTTGGGAAACATGCGAAAGGGTTATGGCTTCACCGGTTGTCCGGAAATAAGACTCAAAGAGTAATTGAGATATAAATGCTGATTAATGACAAAGTAACTGAACTTCTCAAATCTAAAATCGTTGTTTCTGGCCTGTAGCTAGCTTGTTCTTAAATCGATATATTAGCACAATTTGAAGTCGCCAACCTCTTAAAGTATATTAACCTCCATTTCCAGCTCAACCCCAAATTTCATTGCTACCGATTCCTGGATTTCATTTGCCAGCTTAAGTATTTGATTGCCGGTTGCTGTTCCATAATTCACCAGAACAAGAGCCTGGGAACTATGTACCCCAACATCTCCATGTCTAGCTCCTTTCCAACCACATTGTTCGATAAGCCATCCAGCCGCTAATTTGAAAGTGCCTTTCTCCTGATGAAATGATGGGATATCACTAAATTTCCCGGAAAGATGGGCAAAGGCTACTGCACTTATAGTAGGATTTTTGAAAAAACTACCGGCATTGCCTAATACAGTGGGATCAGGCAGTTTATTGCGGCGGATTCGGCAAACAGCATCACGCACATCCACTGGTGCCGGATGTTGTATGCCCATTTCAGCCAATTCCCGGCTTATTGCACCGTACTCCAGATAAAGTTCAGGACTTTTCCTAAGCTTGAAAGTGACAGCAATAATTACTGCTTTTCCTTTAAGTTCATGTTTGAAGATGCTGTCGCGGTACCCGAATCGACAATCCTTGTTTTGCAATATTTGTCGATTTGCATTTGCAAGGTATATGATTTCCACTTCTTCGACTCTATCCTTCAATTCAACTCCATAAGCACCAATGTTTTGGATAGGGCTGCTACCTACATTCCCTGGTATAAGCGACAGGTTCTCGAGCCCGGAAAAGCCCTGTTCCAGACTCCAGGCTACAAAGTCATCCCAATTCTCTCCTGCTTCGGCACGTACTAAAACAGTTTCACTATTTTCAGAAATGATTTTCCGCCCCTTTGTACTTATTTTTACTACAAGGCCATCTACATCATCAGTAAATAAAATATTGCTACCTCCGCCAAGGAGAAGTAGGGGATATCGGTCAAATTCCGGTTCCTGCATAAGTTCGTTTAACTGCTTCTCTGCGATGATTTCGCAGAAAAGACGGGCACGGACATCTATACCAAAAGTGTTGTAAGGTTTTAAAGATTGGTTGTGACTGATTTCGAGCATTGAATTAGAAAAATGTTTCAGTAAAAGTAAAGTTTATAGTTAATGGTTTATTAGCTTTAGGCGATAACCCGCTGTTATTTCATTAAAGGAGTATAGATCACGTTGATTTGGTTTGACTAAGCCAATAACAAAAATTATATAAAGTTCAACAAAAAACATAGATCATAATAGGATTATCCGTTCCGAAATGGGGCATTATATATCTTTAATCAGTTTTGCAAAAGTAGGCAAACTAATGATTTAATGACAGATACATACTATGGCACAATTTTGGAAACAAGTATTTTATATGTTACTAGATTACTAGAATATCAACAACTAACAATTAACAACTAAGCAACTAACACTAATAACATAATCCATGAAAAGAACACTACGACTAAGCTCAGTAATTGCTTTATTAGCTTTGATTAGCCTGATAGCCCAGGCCTTTTACTTGACAAAGACAGGATTTCACGTAAACGCACCTGTAATAGGTATTGTCGGCATTGCAATTGTTTTAATACTTGCGTTTGCTTTTAGCCACGAAGACAACAAAAGCGATGATCAACAAGAGCAGGATTAAATTTCTGCTTTTGTTTTACTTTTTTCTGCTTCCCCTGTTAACGAAGAGTTACAATGCTCAACGAAGCTAAGCCGGTAAAATTTAATTTCAAAAAACGTATCAAAAAGGATGTTGGTTAAAATAATCAACTA
>CAZEDO010000122.1:0-9551 GCA_964511085.1 uncultured Lentimicrobiaceae bacterium | reverse complement strand
TAATTAAATGAATGGGGAATTATTTTCAATCTATAGACATTATTTTTAACAAGCTGGTGTCATACTATTTTTGCAAACGTTTGCGGAAACGATACCGGAGAAAATAGCCGGGAATTTGTGAAAATTCAACAGTAGCCTTGGTGTTGAATGACATTTTTTTTAATTTTGTCTTGTTAATTTCAAAAGATAGTTGAAGATTGCACAAATTTACTATCTTTACATTATTGTTAGGAATACGAACCAAAAGATTTAATCAAACCACTAAAATTTTAACCACTTCAAATTAAAACAGTAATTATGAAGAAACATTTTACATTTCTGAAGGTCCTGTTTCTCTTCCTGGCGTGGACACTTTCGGGGCATGCTTTTGCCCAGGATGTGAAGATTTCAGGAAATGTTACAGATGCAAAGGATGGTAGCTCATTGCCAGGAGTTTCCATAGTTATTAAGGGTACTACCAGTGGTACTGTTACCGATATTGATGGCAAATTCTCATTAAGTGTTAAAGTAGGCGCTACGGTGGAGTTCTCGTTTATCGGGTACAATAAGCAAGAGGTCGTTATTGGCGCACAGCGCACCCTGGCTGTAGCAATGCAAATGGCATCCACAGGACTTAGTGAGGTGTTGGTCATTGGTTATGGTACGCAGAAAAAAATTGACAAAACCGGAGCTGTTGCTAACATTACAGCCGGTGAATTAAATCGCGGAGTTCTTACAGACCCGGTGCAGGCTCTGCAAGGAAAAACAGCCGGAGTATCTATAACCAAAAAAGGAGGTGACCCAAACAGCGGATTTGCTGTAAAAATTCGCGGGCAGGCTGGCTTCTTCTCAGGCACTGATCCTATCTACATTATTGATGGTGTTACAGGTGCTGACCCTACCACTATTTCCCCTGAAGACATTGAATCCTACACCATATTGAAAGATGCCTCTTCAACAGCCATATACGGGGCGCGGGGTGCAAATGGCGTTATTTTGATCGAGACTAAAAAAGGTAAATTAAAAACTGCCAATAAGGTTGAACTAAATATAAGCAGTTCGATTGATAACGTAGCCAAAAAGCTTGATCTGCTATCAGCTGATGAGCTAAAGGCTTTTGCTGCCAGAACAGGGCAGGCAAGTTTTCTTGACGGAGGCGCAAATACCGACTGGCAGGATGCGGTCTTCCGCACAGGTCATTCTCAGTCCTATAATCTTTCTTCTTCTGGCGGAGATGCCAACTCGTCATACCGTGCATCTGTTACTCATTCTGATTTCAGCGGTGTTATAATTAATTCAGAGAAACAACGTACTACCGGCCGCCTGAACCTTAATCAGAAAGCTATTGATAATCGTTTGAATCTTGATGCTACACTCTCTGCTACATTCGAAACCAACGATTATGTAAAATATAACGGGAACGGCCCACAAGATGTGATATATCAGGCGATACAACGCAATCCGACCGATCCTGTTTACACACCTGGTGGTGGATACTATCAGATAAACAGGGATTTTCAGTACAATAACCCGGTCGCTTTGGCTGAGCTTACCCAAAATCAGCGTTTGGCTAAACGGATCTTAGCGAATATGAAGGCCGAATATGAAGTGCTGAAAGATTTCTTTGCAGGTGTTAATCTGAGTTATATCCGTAACGACGACGAATCTTTCTATTTCGAGCCTACGAATCTATTATCATCAGCTTTTGATGGCTATGGTAACAGAGCATACAACAATTACGAATCCCGGTTACTCGAAACCACACTTAAATATTCCACAGTAATTAATAGCGCTCATAATTTTAATTTTGTTGGAGGCTATTCCTTTCAACAGGATTATAAAGACGGATTGAAAGCTCAGGGAAGAGGTGCTTTCTCTAATTTTGTTATGTCCAACGACCTTGGATCATTGATAAATGTTAATCCACGCGATATTTCTTCCTACAAAGAGTCAAATCGTTTGATCTCTTTCTTCGGACGTGGTATTTATAATTACAATTCAAAGTACTACCTCACTGTAACAGTGAGAAGGGACGGTTCCTCAAAATTTGGCGACAATCATGAATGGGGTTGGTTCCCTTCAGCATCATTGGCCTGGAATATTACAAATGAATCTTTCCTGAAGAATAATAAAACGATAAACCTGTTGAAGTTAAGGGCAAGCTACGGAGTGTCCGGTAACCAGGAATTTGATAGCTACCACGATGTTATTTATGCAAAATCAGATGGTACTGGCCCAAATCCTGAAACAGGAACTACAGCTATTATTTATAAAATACCGCAAAATGCAAATCCGGAACTGAAATGGGAGGAAACAAGTGAACTTAACATTGGATTGGACTTCGGATTTTTAGATAGCCGGATCTCAGGTTCATTGGAGGCCTATTCGAAAATGACGAATGATTTGCTGGCACCTTATAATGTGCCTCAACCACCAAATTTATATTCAACTACATGGGCTAATGCCGGATCTGTCAGCAACAAAGGTGTTGAACTGAACGTTCAGTACTTTGTTATAGATAATAAAAACTTAGATTGGAAAACTACAGTGGCTTTCTCAAAGAATATTCAAAAACTTGAATCGCTCGATAGTAAAGACGGAAAATTCTCCTGGACTGAAGCCGACAAAAAGAAAGGATGGTTGCAGGGTCGTGGATTGGTTGGCGATCAAAACTGGGCACTTTACCTTAACCCGGGGGATCAACTTGGGACATTCTTTATGCCGGAATATGCCGGATTATCCTCTGATGGAAAATGGCTGTTTTATACAGCAAATGGCGGTGTAACACGGAATGTTGCTGATGCTGAACGCCGTGTAGTAGGTCATGCATTGCCAAATTTCGAATTAGGATGGTCCAACTTTATTAAACTCTATGGATTCGATATTAACTTATCAATCCGCGCAGTTGTTGGAGGTAAAGTTCTTAATGTAACCCGCATGGTTTTTGCAAATCCTACTGCTTTAGGTAATGAAAACGGACTAACGGAAGCCATATCAGAATATGACAGAGGTCTGAGAGATATCCCGAAATTGAATAGCTATTATCTGGAAGATGCATCATATGTGAAGGTAGATAACCTATCCATTGGGTATACATTTGACACGAATAAACTTAAGTGGATGAAAAGTTTTCGCCTTTCTGTAACTTCCAACAACCTTTATACTTTTACTAAATACAAAGGATTTGACCCTGAAATAAGTTATTCAGGTCTGGATTTTGGGCTGGATCAGTTTAATACTTATCCCAAAACCAGGACAATTACTTTTGGATTAAGTGCTTCATTCTAAAAACAAACAAACTATGAAAAACATTTGGAAGATTTTTGTACTTGTCGTATTACTTTCATCCTGCACAGATCTGAAGGATCAGTACTACGACCGGCTTCCGGCTGATAAATATCCGGAAAATGCCCTGCAGATTGCCTTACTTCCTGCTCCGGTTTATTCCGGGCTTCAAGGCTTCCTCGACGGTAGTGGCTGGTGGTTCTGCCAGGAATTAACTTCAGACGAGATGGTAGGCCCAACACGTAATACCGACTGGGATGATGGAGGAAAATGGCGTGTTCTTCATGAGCATACCTGGACTAACACTACCGAAGCAATTAACAATATGTGGAGCCCTATGTATGGTGGTATCGCACAGGCAAACAAGCTGGTTGAATTGCTCGAGACTTATCCTAAAACAAGCGCTGTTATGGCAACGATTGCGCAGGTGAAAATTATGCGGGCTTTTTACTATTACGTTCTTATCGACAACTATGGCGACGTGCCCTATGTTACATCTTTCGCGAATGCTGATCCAAAACCATTCAAAACTACACGAGCAGAGATTTTCAATAAACTGGTTGGTGAAACAGGTGAAATAGAAGGAAATATAAAATATTTACTTCCTTCCAACTCAAAAACATCAGTTACTAAAGGTATGGCATTCAGCTTACTAGCCAAACTTTATCTTAATGCAGAAGTTTATACAGGCACCCCGGAATGGGTAAAGGCTGAAGCTGCCTGCGACAGTGTTATTGCGCTTGGCCAATATGGCCTTGAAGGAACTCCTTTAGCTCCGTTTGTTACAGAAAACTCAGGTTCGCTCGAAAACATATTCACTATTCCTTATGATGAAAATACTTACAAGGGAAATAACCTGCATATGCGAACATTGCATTACCTGAGTAATTTAACATACGATATGACATTAGGCCCGTGGAATGGTTTCTGCGCGATGGAAGATCATTATAATACTTATGAGGATATCGACCTGCGAAAAGCGGGCTTCATGGTAGGTCAGCAATTTACCAGTAGCGGGACCAAGATATATGACCTGGTAGCAGAAGTTGACTTGGTTATAAAAGCGCACCTCCCTGCCTTGAAAATGGATGCTACTTTTACAAAAGATGAAATCCGCAATACCGGTGCAAGGGTTATCAAATTTGAAATTAAAAAAGGAGCTAATGATAACCTGAGCAATGATTTCCCGATTTTCAGATATGCTGATATCCTGCTTATGAAGGCTGAAGCTATGATACGCCAGAGTAAGAATGGTGATGAATATGTTAACCAAATCCGCACCCGTGCAGGTGTTTCGACATGGACAGGAGTGACCAATGAACAACTCCTTGCTGAACGTGGCCGCGAAATGTTCTGGGAAGGCCATCGCCGCCAGGATCTTATCCGCTTTGGCGAATTCAATAAAGCCTGGTGGGAGAAACTTGCCTCTACACCCGATCGTAACACGTTCCCCATTCCACAATGGGCCATTGATGCTAATGAAAATCTTGCAAAATAATTATATATAAATCTATTACCTTTGTTCAATAATTAAAAACCAAAACGAAAAATGAAAACAAACAAATTTAGAATTATGCTGGCATTAAGCTGGGTGCTTTTTGCCGCTTTATTAGTAGTAACATCTTGTAAAAAAGATGACACAACTACTCCACCCACTACAGTAATTGAGGATGGACTTTATGTTAAAGGTGCAGGTACTGCCCTTACTGGTTACGATGTGAAAGGTTTATTGCAAGCTACCCCTAATGAAGTTGACGGTTCGGTCCGTGCAGGCCTGGTGGATCTTTATGTTGCCGTTAAAACCGGAGCAGATGGCTTTAATATTGTAGAAGTAACTGGTGGAGTGCCAACAGTTTATGGACCTGGTGCCGATTTCGCCCTTGTTCCAATAGCTAACCGCATAGGCGACGAGCCTAAATTAGTGGATTTCTCGAGAGGTTCTTATACAGCAAGCGCAACACCGTTTACAGTTCCTGCAGATGGATTGTACCATATAATGCTTGATAAAACACTCAAAAAAATTGCAGTTGTTCCTGTTAACTGGGGAGTTATTGGCGCTGCCACTCCTGGTGGATGGAGCGGAAGTACCGCTCTGCCTTCTACTGGTTTTAACTTAACCACTATGACTTTTGAACAAACAGACATGGTATTGACCAAGGCTGACTTCAAATTCCGCTATTCCGATGGTTGGAAAATTGTTATGGATACAGTTGGAACAGGTGTAAGAGTGAATACTAATTTCGGAGGAACCGTTGCCGCTCTTGTTCCTGGTGGAGCCAATATTGTCAATACTGTTCCCGGCAAATACACTGTTAAAATGGTTTGGACATTAGGAAGTCCCTATGTAGCAACCTTAACAAAAACAGGCGATTTGAATTTAATAGATTATACAAATACAGAGTTAGGTCTTGTCGGAAACGGAATAATTGTGGCTGATACAGCTAGTGGCTGGAATCTGACCATCATGATGAGCATGCCGGAGATTGATAATGTTACCAACTACATTTGGAAATATAACCAGGTGAAAATCTCTACTTTAGGTTCATTCAAGATCAGGGAAGGCCAGGATTGGACCAAGAAGAGTATTGGTTTCAATGATGTAACCATGGCTGGTCTGTCAGCTGATAAATTCGGCACTAACGCAGATGGCAATTTTGTTCCTCTGGAAGATGGCACTTATGATATGATTCTCAAAATTGACGCTGTTACTGAGACATATACCTTAACTGTCAATCCTGCCGGTGCATCTCCTGAGATGTTTATGGTTGGTGACGGATGTTCTGCTGGATGGACTCCAGCTTCCGCCCTTCCAATGACTGGAACTGCCGGCGTTTATTCCTTAACCACAACTCTGAACGGAACAGGTAAATTAATCAAATTTATTACCACATTAGGTCAGTGGGCTCCGATGTATGGAACTGATGCTGCAGGTACAAGTACTGGCGGCAATCTTGTTTCACGTCCTACTGAAAGCGACCCTGATCCTGCCAGTATCCCATGTCCTGATGTTGCTGGTACATATACTGTAGCAATAAATACGAACACGATGACATATACAATTACTGCTAAATAAATAAAGGCAGTGCATTTTTTAAAGAGGCTGATCCGGCAAAGGATCAGCCTCTTTTTTGTGTTTATACTCCGGTAACTTTTTATTTCTTTCACAGACGCAACTAAGCGAAGCATTCTTATGAGCGCAGCGAACTTAGCGTAGCATTCTCACAAACAAGGGGAGTATTAAAAGCGCAAAGGGACTGTTGTCAGCACCATACAACATCAAGAGAAGTGTATGCAATATGTTGATAATTTGTTTCTTACAAAATATTACCGAACTATTGTTTGTAACACGCAACAAAAAAACCGGAGCATTTGCCCCGGTTTATAATTTATGATTGCTTTTTTGTTGTCAATCGTCGAACAGGTTCATCTCGTCGAGCACAGTAAGCATTGATTTTACTGAGGCTGCAGAATCTGCAAGTGCTTTTTGCTCTTCCTTATTTAATTTAAGTTCGATTATTTCTTCGATACCGTTAGCACCAAGTTTTACCGGAACACCCAGATAAACGTTTTTTAAGCCATACTCACCTGTGAGTAAAGCACAAACCGGAAAAACTCGCTGTTGATCGTCAACAATGGCTTCTACCATCTGAGCAGCCGCGGCACCCGGAGCATACCATGCAGATGTTCCCATAAGGTTTACCAACTCACCTCCACCTTTTTTAGTGCGCTCCACAATTTTGTCAATCTCTTCCTGGTTAAGCAGCTCAGTAACCGGGATACCTGATACCGAAGTGTGGCGTGGCAATGGGACCATTGTATCGCCATGGCCACCAAGTAACAATGAGTGGATATCCTTTGGAGACACATTCAGCGCTTCGGACAAGAAGGCTTTATACCTTCCGGTATCAAGAATGCCGGCCATACCGAATACCTTACGAGAATCCTTACGGGCTGCTTTATAGGCTGCATAAGTCATCACGTCAAGCGGGTTTGAAACAACAATTATAATTGCTTCCGGCGAATACTTGATTACCTTTTCAGTTACCTCTTTCACGATAACGGCATTTGTTTTGATCAGGTCGTCGCGGCTCATACCAGGCTTGCGAGGCAAACCGGAGGTGATAACCACTATTCCCGATCCCTTGGTCTTAAGGTAATCGTTAGTAACACCAGTTACACGGGTGTTGAAATTGAGAATAGAAGATGTTTGCCAGATATCAAGGGCTTTGCCTTCTGCTACGCCTTCTTTGATATCCACAAGAACGACTTCCCTGGCCAAATCCTTGTGGGCAATTACGTTAGCGCATGTTGCGCCTACATTGCCAGCTCCGATAACGGTGATTTTTTTCATTGCGAAATCTATTTAATGATCTTAATCAATTGTGTTGGAGCGAAATTATAAAAAATATTCAGATATCAACATATTTCTACCTGTAAATTATCATTTTGCATGATCAGGAAGCTCCACGTGCCTCATTGGCCTGGGCATCAATTACTGCTATTGTAACCATATTCACAATTTCAGTGACGCTACTTCCTAATTGGAGCACATGAACAGCTTTTTCCAATCCCATAAGAACAGGACCAATTGCTGTTGCCCCTCCTAATTCCTGCATCAGTTTGTAAGCTATATTACCAGCAGTGAGGTAAGGGAAAATAAGAACATTTGCAGGAGCATCCACCAGTTTGGAAAATGGGAAGTTTTCCCTGAGCATTTCATTGTTTAAAGCGAAATTAGCCTGCATATCACCATCAACAATGAGGTCGGGATGATCGCGGTGCAATACGGCAACTGTTTCGCGGACTTTCAGCGGGATATTGCCCTCTACTGATCCGAAATTAGAATACGATAAGATAGCAATTCTTGGTATGATATTAAATTGACGGACAGCCTCGGCAGTCTGAAGTGTAATTTCAACAAGCGTTTCAACTGATGGGTTCATATTAACGGTGGTATCGGAAAAGAAGAAAGGGCCCTTACGCGTTAGCATGATGTACATACCAGAAACAATGTTCGAATTTGCCCTCTTCCCAATAATCCGTAATGCCGGCTTGATAGTTGTCGGGTAACTGGTAGTTATTCCGGAAATCATTGCATCAGCGTACCCACTATTTACCATGCTTGGTCCGAAATAATTACGATGTGTCATCATTTCCAATGCACCTGATTTTGTAACTCCTCTTCGCTTACGGTTTTCGTAATAATGAGCTGCATATTCACCACGTCTTTCAGCTTCGGAGTCAGCTTTGGGGTCAATAATTTCAACCCCGTTGAGTTCCAGATCGTGGTCAGCTATCATTTGCCTGATAAGCGTAGCATTACCTAAAAGGATTGGAATTGCAATACCTTCTTCTATAACTATTTCTGCCGCTTTCAATATCTTATAATTTTCAGCCTCAGCAAATACAACACGCTTAGGGTTCCGCTGTGCACGTGCTTTTATCTGTCTCACAAGAGGATTGGTCAGGCCTAATCTTTTGCTCAATTCTTCGCGGTAAACATCCCAATCAAGAATAGGTTTGCGGGCTATTCCAGAATCCATAGCTGCTTTGGCAACAGCGGGTGCCACATGGGTAATCAGGCGGGGATCATTCGGTTTAGGAATGATATAATCTTTCCCAAACCGAAGGTTAGTAGTCTGATAAGCAACATTTACTTCCTCTGGAACTGGTAATTTTGCTAACTCAGCCAAAGCATAAGCAGCAGCCAGTTTCATTTCTTCATTTATACCTTTTGCCCTAACATCTAGTGCCCCTCTAAAAATATAAGGGAATCCCAACACGTTATTGATCTGGTTTGGAAAATCAGAACGTCCGGTACCCATTATCAGATCACTTCTGGTAGCAACCGCTTCGTCATAGGCGATTTCGGGAACAGGATTGGCCAGGGCAAAAACGATTGGATTGTCAGCCATACTCATCAGCATATCCTTGCTCACCACTCCTGCGACTGACAGGCCCAGGAACACATCAGCCCCTTTCATAGCCTGTTCTAACGTATCAATATCGCGGTCGGTTACAAATTGTTGTTTAACAAGGTGTAGGTCAGCACGCTTCCTATTGAGTGCGCCCTTGCTGTCAAGCATTACAATATTTTTTGGATTTACCCCTAAGGCAATATAGAGTTTAGTACAGGATATTGCTGCCGCTCCGGCTCCATTCACTACAATGCGTAAATCACCTATTTTCTTTTTATTAATTAGCAGGGCATTTAATAAACCAGCAGTAGTAATGATAGCAGTGCCATGCTGGTCATCGTGCATTATAGGAATATCAAGGGCTTTTTT
>CAZEDO010000121.1:3649-9646 GCA_964511085.1 uncultured Lentimicrobiaceae bacterium | reverse complement strand
GAAGCTATTCATCCGGCTTAATCATCGCGTCAGGGGAAATAATCCTCCTCTTAAATGAAAGCCTTTCCTTCGCGGAAAAGGCTTTTTTTGTTGTTAAATCCGAACATAACCAGGCATTGATTGTTTTTAACAATGTCTTGCCCATTGAAGCATTATATGTAACTTTGTTCAAAAGGCAGGCCTGAGCCAAAACCGATACTGGCCTGGAATGTAAATTAGTGTAAACATCGGATGGTAAAACCATGGATGAACTGACTTTTCTGGGCAATGCTGACAGCAGTGCTATAGAGGAACTATACCGTCGTTATAAAACTGATCCATCATCCGTTGAATTGGGGTGGCGTCGCTTTTTCGAAGGATTTGAATTTTCAGGTAAACTTGGCGGTGTATCATCGGAAATGATGACTCCTGCCGAGTTTAAAGTTATCGACCTCATTAATGGATACAGGAAACGCGGGCACCTTTTCACCCGTACCAATCCTGTTCGTACACGCCGTACCTACAGCCCAACCCTTGATCTTGAAAATTTTGGCCTTTCAGAAGCCGATCTGGACTCATGGTTTGAAGCCGGAGCGGAAATTGGAATCGGCAAAGCCACGCTCAGGCAGATAGTTGCTCATCTTGAGCAGACTTATTGTAATTCAATAGGAGTTGAATTCGCTTACATACGCCGGACGGAAATTGAAAGCTGGTTGCGCAAAACAATGGAAGGTAACAGAAACAAACCTGTTTTCGATATTTCCACACGTAAGGTTATTTTGCAAAAACTGAGCGAAGCTGTTCTTTTTGAACGCTTTTTGCACCGGAAATTTACAGGCCAGAAAAGATTCTCACTCGAGGGTGCTGAAGCCCTGATTCCTGCGCTGGATGCAGTTATCGGGAAAGGTTCAGCAATGGGCATTGAAGAATTCGTGATCGGGATGCCCCATCGTGGCAGGTTGAATGTTTTGGCAAACATTCTTGGTAAATCCTATAAAGATATTTTTACAGAATTTGAGAACAAAGAGTATGAAGATGATACCCTGATGGGTGATGTTAAATATCACCTAGGATATTCTTCGGAGAGGATAACCGCTGAGGGAAAGAAAATCAGCCTTTCGCTGGCACCCAATCCTTCGCACCTTGAAGCCGTTTCACCTGTGGTTGAGGGCATAGTCCGCAGCCGGATTGATGGAATATATAATGGTGATTCAGACCGGATCTTACCCATACTTATTCACGGAGATGCTTCCATTGCCGGGCAGGGCATTGTTTACGAAATTATCCAGATGTCGGAACTCGAAGGGTATAAAACAGGTGGTACCATCCATCTGGTCGTGAATAATCAGATCGGGTTTACCACCAATTACCTGGATGCCCGTAGCAGCATCTATTGCACAGATGTTGCCAAAACGATACAATCTCCGATATTCCATGTCAATTCCGACGATGTGGAAGCCGTTGTTTTCATTGTTCAATTTGCTATGGAATACAGGGCACGTTTCAAAAAAGACGTTTTTATCGATTTGCTTGGTTACCGCAAATACGGTCATAACGAAGGTGATGAACCACGTTTTACGCAGCCGGTTTTATACAAGGCAATTGAAACGCATCCCAATCCCCGTGATATTTATGTGGAAAAACTAATTGGCGAAGGAGTATTAACACTTGAAGATGCCAATGAAATTGAACAGGTGTTTAACGCGCTTCTCGAAGATGATCTCACTGCATCAAAAGAAGCAGAAAAAGCGCGTGTTACTCCATTTTTGCAGAATGCCTGGACGCATATCCGCCATGCATTACCGGAAGACTTTAAAAAGAATGTAAAGACTTCGGTGAGCCAGGAGAAGCTGCTGTCGATCGGACAGCGCATTACTGAACTTCCGGCAGATAAAAAATTCTACAAGAAGATTGTCAAGTTAATGGACGACCGTCGCCGGATGTTAGAAACCCCAGGGAAACTCGATTGGGCTATGGGAGAATTGCTGGCATATGGAACTCTCCTGGAAGAAGGTATCCCAGTCAGGCTCAGCGGTCAGGATTCGCAGCGTGGTACATTTTCGCACCGTCATGCGGTCTTCACTATTGAGGATTCAGAAGAAAAATACACGCCCCTTCAGCATTTAAGTACATTGCAGAAGCCTTTTCAGGTATATAACTCTCCTCTATCGGAATACGGTGTTTTAGGATTCGAATATGGGTACGCACTTGCTTCACCCGATGCACTTACAATTTGGGAAGCTCAGTTTGGTGATTTTTTTAATGGTGCTCAGATAATTATAGACCAATACCTCAGCAGTGCCGAAGAAAAGTGGAGGGTGATGAACCCGCTGGTGCTTTTATTGCCTCATGGTTATGAAGGTCAGGGCCCTGAGCATTCGAGCGGACGCATGGAACGCTTTCTTATCTTATGTGCCGACAATAACATGCAGATTGCAAATTGCTCAACACCGGCTAACTTTTTCCACCTCCTGAGGCGTCAGATGCTTCGGGAATTCCGAAAACCTTTGATAGTTTTTACTCCGAAAAGCTTGCTCAGACATCCGGGATGTGTTTCTGAACTGAGCGAATTCACTGACGGAAGTTTTCAGGAACTCATTGATGACAATACAGTAAATCCAATTGACGTAACACGAGTCGTATTTTGCTCTGGAAAACTTTATTATGACCTGGTTGATCATCGCGAAAAAACAGGTTCATTTAACACGGCAATTATAAGGTTGGAACAGTTGTATCCTTTACCATTGGAGAAGATGCGTGAAGTTATTGACCGCTATCCTCAGGCAAAACGTTATGTATGGTCGCAGGAAGAACCTGCCAATATGGGTGCATGGTCCTTTATCATGCGGAATTTCAAGGAAGTTGAATTGCTGATGGTTGCCCGCCCCGAAAGCGGTACACCGGCTACCGGTTCGGCAAGGCTTCATTTACTCAGGCAGCAGAAAATTATCGACAAATCTTTTGGTGAATGTACATGCGAGAATGCAAACGTAACATGCAGGATGACTTGCGCACCAACAGAATGGAATGTGCTCACCGACACTGAAACGAAATAAATTGCAAATCGGGATGCATGCCGCCCGATTCATATACAATACAAACAGTAGATCAAAAATTTAAGACTATGATCGATGTAAAGGTACCCAGCCCGGGCGAATCAATTACCGAAGTTCAATTGGCTAACTGGCTTGTTAAAAGTGGCGATATGGTAGAAAAAGATCAGGAAATTGCTGAAATTGATTCCGATAAAGCTACACTCACTATCAATGCTGAACAAAGCGGAGTAATTACGTTGCTCGTTGAAGCCGGTGAAATGATTAAAGTGGGATCTGTAGTAGCACAAATATTACCCGGATTAGCAGATTCAGCCACCAAAACCGAATCTGCGGAAATCAAAATTACTGAATCTGCCAAAACCAAAAAGGTTTCGGAAGATACTTCCAAAACTTCAGTGCTTAAGGAAGACAATGTTCCCTCATCATTTTCCGAAGCCCAGAGCGTCCATATTACTCCTTTAGCCCGCAAACTGATGGATGAAAAGGGTTTGGCTGAAAAGGACATTCTGGATCATTTTTCAAACCTTCGAATCTCACGTCGCGATGTGCTGGATGTGACTGAAGGTGCCAAAGGTCAGACACTGGCAGAAATTCCTCCAAGAGAAAAATCCCGCGAAACTGAACGGAAAAAGATGACAACACTCCGGATTAAACTTGCGCAACGACTTGTGGCAGTGAAAAACGAAACCGCCATGCTTACCACTTTCAATGAGGTGAACATGAGTGCTATCCTTGATCTGAAGCAAAAGTACAACGACAAGTTTAAAGAGAAATATGGTGTTTCCATCGGCTTTATGTCGTTTTTTACCAAGGCTGTGACTATTGCACTTGACCTGTTTCCACAGGTGAGTGCGATGAAAGATGGTGATGAACTGGTTTACCACAAATATTCTGATATCGGCATTGCCGTGAGTGCACCAAAAGGGCTGGTTGTACCTGTATTACGAAATGCCGAATCGTTGAGCTTGTCGCAAATAGAAATTGGGATTAAAGAACTGGCGGGGCGTGCCCGCGAAAACAAAATCACCCTGGATGAAATGACCGGTGGCACTTTTACAATTACAAATGGGGGTGTTTTTGGGTCCATGATGTCAACACCAATTCTGAATCCTCCGCAGAGTGCCATCCTTGGGATGCATAATATTATTGAACGACCGGTCGCAATAAATGGCAAAGTGGAAATTGCACCTATGATGTATCTGGCTTTATCATATGATCATCGTGTAATCGATGGGCGCGAATCGGTAAGTTTCCTTGTTAAAGTAAAAGAACTGCTCGAAAGCCCGGAGAAAATGCTATTCGCCGGCAACGCTCCTGCACTTGCATTACTCGGGCTTTGATCATCACTGGAAAACAGGCAGACAACCCGGAGAGAAAATGATCAGATACGTAGCTTTCCTGCGAGGAATTAATGTAAGCGGTCAGAAAATTATTAAAATGGAGTACCTGAAAGAGGTATTTCTTTCGTTTGGATTCAAAAATGTCAGCACCTTCATCCAAAGTGGAAATGTGATTTTTGATTCTGATGAATCCGACATCCATACATTAACAAATATACTGGAGGATAATCTTCTGAAAACGCTTGGTTATAAAGTTCAGGTGATAATAAGGACTTTTCAGGAACTTTCAGATATGGTGAAATCGGATCCTTTTAAGGCGTTTGAAACTGTTGAGAATATAAAGTTTTATGTTACTTTCCTTTCAGCAAACCCAGACAGGGAGTTTGTACTTCCAATGATTTCACCAAAAAACGATGTTGAGATTTTTGCCATTAACAAACTTGATTTTTACTGTATCAGCAAAATCCAGAACGGCAGCTATGGATTCCCGAATCTTTTTATCGAGAAAGAATTTCGTATTCCGGCAACTACGCGCAACTGGAACACGATCTGTAAAATTTCAAAATTATGATATTGCGGATTTCAAACACATTTTAGCTGACGACAGAAACGTAGGCAATTTGTAACATTTCAGCAATTTACATTACATTTGTAGTATGAACCTGGTTGAAAGAAATATTGACAAAATTCATGAGTTGTGTTCTAAGCACAAAGTTGGATGTCTGTTTGCATTTGGGTCTGTTCTTACTGATAGATTTCAAAATGAAAGTGACATAGATCTTATAGTTGATTTTAAGGGTGTTGATTTGTATGATTACGCTGATAATTATTTTGATTTAAAAAAATCATTAGAGAATCTATTTAAGCGAAGAGTTGATTTATTGGAGGATAATGCAATTAATAATCCTTACCTGCGTCAATCAATTGATAGAACAAAGCAACTGGTATATGGATAGCAATATTAAAACATGGTTATTTGATATTTTGCAATCTATTGTTGAGATTGAAAGCTATTTTGAGGATAAACCCAGGAAATTCGAGGAGTACGTTAAAGATATAAAGACTAAACGCGCTGTCGAGAGAGATATTGAAATTATCGGCGAAGCTATTAATCGGATATTAAAACAGGATAGTAATTTTGTGATTGAAAATGCTCAGAAAATTATTGGTACACGTAATCGGATTGCTCATGGGTACGACAAAATTTCAGATGAATTTATATGGAGTATCGTGATTAATAATTTGCCAAAACTAAAATCTGAAGTTTCTTCAATGTTACAAAGCTAATAAAGCAATGTACTATCGTGATCGAATATGGTAGAAGTCTACGCCATACAATTATTGCCTTCTGAAGATTTTGAACAGGTTCGTGGACTGATGACTGATCTTCTTCCTGAAGAAGCCAGGGGGCGCTTTACACGCTTCAACCGCGGAGTCGATATTCAGCGCAGCCTGCTGGGCGAATTGTTGGCGCGCTACCTTATTGCAGAAAGAATGAAGGTCAGTTGTAAGGAAATTGTTTTCGCGACCGGATCTAACGGGAAACCAGCATTACAAGAAATTACAAATGTGCATTTTAATATTTCTCATTCAGGCGAATGGGTGGTATGTGCACTTGCGCC
>CAZEDO010000121.1:0-3549 GCA_964511085.1 uncultured Lentimicrobiaceae bacterium | reverse complement strand
ATGTGCATTTTAATATTTCTCATTCAGGCGAATGGGTGGTATGTGCACTTGCGCCATTCCCAGTTGGCATTGATGTAGAACGGTTGCGCCCGGTGAATCCTGGTCTGGCGGAACGATTCTTCACGCCTGCTGAATTTACCTCCTTGCAGGCTATGCAACCAGACGAAAGAACAGAAAAATTTATTGAACTCTGGACTTTGAAAGAAAGTTTCCTTAAAGCCATTGGGCGCGGATTAACGCGTAATCTTAATTCCTTTTCTGTAAATCCGGTTGGAGAGGTTTTCGTTATTTCCGGCGATGATTCCTCCGGTGAATATTATTTAAAACTGTTTCCAATTGATCCCGGATACCGGATGGCAGTATGCGCTCCATCTGATGATTTCTGCGAAAGTTTGACGAAAATAGAAGTTGATTGGCTGCTGAAAGGATTAACAAAGAAGGATTAAAATTTCTCACCCCCTGCCTTCAGTATGTTTCAGAATATTATTAAGTAGTTCCCGTGCACGCAATAGTTGGGCTTTCACCGTGCCGGTTGGGAGGTTCTAAATATGATTATGGATCATCGTAATAATGCGTACTTCTTGGGCAGTAATTAATAATGATTTTAAGGTTGAAGCCCGGTTTTATCGGTATCTATTCTGATATTTATTTATTATCAACTCCGATTTTTACTGTTTTACTTGTGCATTTGAATTACCCCGGACTTCAGTCCGGGGACTAACGAGGCTAACTAAATCAGGGCTTTAGCCCGGAACAATGAGCCAGTCCTTTTAATATGCTGACAATCCTGTTCTGTTCCCGGGAAATCACTTTGCCCAATGTGCTTCAATAGGCTTTGGGCTAAAGCCCGGTTGCGTATCTTTTCACCAACCCCGCGCTAAAGCACGGGGAAAATCAAATGTATTCGCAACAATCAATATATAATATTCTCAGGTACGCATTATTGCGATGAACCATGATTATTATCCAATCTTATTCTTTAAAGCCTTTCAGTAGCAATACTTAACAGCATACCAGATAGCCACAAATTCTTCAATTGTTACATTTCCATCTATTGTAAATTCAATATCGTTGGAATAGCCTGAATTTCCAGTATAAACTTTCCCATCTTTTATTGTAGCCAGTACATCAGAACTATAGGTTGATGTGCCTTTATATATCTTCCCATCCTTTATTGTCATTACAATGTCGCTACTATAGGTTGAATTGGCTTTATAAGCTTTACCATCAGAAACAGTGTAAAGGACATCGTTTGAATAGGAACTTGATCCCTTGTATATTTTATTGCTGCTGACATGACAAATTATATCTGATGTGTAACCGGATGTTTTCTTAAATACTTTCCCATCTGAGATATTGCAGATTACATCACTACTGTAAGAAGATGTTCCTTTAAATACTTTTACCTGTGCCATGCTTACTGATGTTAATGCCATTGACAGGATTAAAATTAAGATAAACGATTTCATTTTATGGTGGTTTAAATCTATGAAACTAGTTTCAAAATTTGCAGATTGCGACGATTTGATGAAAATTAATGCTTAAAACCGTATAGAATAACCGTTCATTTAAGAATTGCGGCGTTCAATAATTGATCCCTTAGATATTTGATTGTCTTCGTAAATTTACATCTTTAAACGAATCATTATAAACAACAGGGTCTTTTTCTTAGTTAAAAGTAAACCAAACCAAACCAAATAAATATGCCAAACGGAGGACCACATCATTGCGGAAATTGTCGCCATTTTAGAAATGACATCTGCAGCATCAGAAATGAAGAGATTGAAATAACACACTGGACGACTTGCCATAACTGGAATACAAGCAAATTAACACCGGCAGGAGTTATATTTGCGATTGTCGGCGAAGTCAAAAACAAGGCAGTTGCTTATGGCAATATTCCATACTACAATGGATTGAGGGTCGATACTTTCCAGGAAGGTAATAATGACACCAGTGTTGCCTGGGAAAGCAAAGATGGCCGGAAACTTGTCTTTAAAGATGTAAAGGAATATCTGAACTTTTACGATAAGGAGCAGAAAAAGAAGAAACAATATATCATGGGAGCCATTATCGGGGATATTATCGGTTCTGTGTATGAATGGTATAATGTTAAGACAACAGATTTTAAACTATTTAGTAAACAAACTGATTTTACGGATGACAGTGTGCTGACTTTTGCAACAATGGATTGTATTCTCAATGATGTTGGCTATGCAAAAGTTTATCAAACCTATGGGAGAAATTTCCCTGGCAGAGGCTATGGCAGTTATTTTGCATCATGGGTCTATAATGAAGATTTGGGGCCATACCAAAGTTTTGGTAACGGTTCCGCAATGAGGGTTAGTCCTGTTGGCTGGGCTTACAATAGCATTGATGAAGTGCTGAAACAGGCGAAACGGAGTGCTGAAGTTTCGCATAACCACCCCGAAGGGATAAAGGGGGCACAGGCAACTGCATCAGCTATTTTTCTGGCAAGAACAGGGAAAAGTAAGATTGAAATAAAGGAATTTATCGATGTCATGTTTGACTATAATCTTAACAGAAGTATAAAGGAAATAAGGCCGATATATCAGTATGATGTAACCTGCCAGGGCTCAGTGCCGGAAGCGATCATTGCCTTCCTGGAAAGCACGGATTATGAAAGTGCTATAAGGTTAGCTATATCGATTGGCGGGGACAGCGACACAATTGCCTGTATCACCGGCGGAATTGCCGAAGCGTTCTACAAAGAAATTCCTGAATATATTGTAGAAAATGCATTGAGGGTCCTTCCGGCGGAAATTATCAAACTGATTGAAGAGTTTTCCAATAGATACAGAGAAGGGAAATAAACCGGAAGTCAGAAGACGGAAGATGGAATCATCCATAAAATATTGGTAGAACCCTAAAATTAAAGATGCCATGAATGAAAATCCGGAGGATATTAAAAAAAGAATGGCGGATAATGTAAATAAAATTATTGCCAGGATCAGGGCTGAAAATCCGATACACCCGGAACCGGAAAAAACGCCTGAACCACGTGAGCTTTTAAAAAGAATAACCGATAGAATTAACAGATCGTTTGACCAAATCAGAAGGAAAAATACGTATGTAAAAGAACCGGTAAAAGCCCTGCCAATTTTATGGAAATCAGGCTTTGTGAAAAAGGAAATACCATTAAAACCAGAAAATAGAAATCTGGCCGATGGGCGATTAAATGATATGGAAGCAGATTTGAAGAAAAGATTCTTTAGACAGTTGCTCGATGATCTGTTGAACGATAATATTAAGCTATTCCCGACGATGATCGTTGAAATGGAGCGCCCTGAAATTATGGAATCCATAAGAAAATCTATTCTGTTTTCTGCAGATACGAAACCTTTCACCTCTCGTATTATCAGGCCTCAACAAAGAGAATGTTTAGGGAAAAATAAGCGGATAAAGGATTATGGTAATTTGTACATTCTTGTGAATATTAATTAACCAATATCTCAGAATTCATTTGCGAATTAAGAGACTGTTTAAATTTCTTTCAAAAGACAGTTGAACCCCTTTGGGGCTCTTGAT
>CAZEDO010000120.1:0-9705 GCA_964511085.1 uncultured Lentimicrobiaceae bacterium | reverse complement strand
TCATTTCTCGCAACTTAGCGAAGCGTTCTCATGAGCGCAGCGAACTTAGCGAAGCGTTCTCACGAACAAAGTGAGTAATAATGACGCAAAGGCGCAAAACGTTGATTCTTAGCACTATGTGATATCGAAAGAATCGTATGTAATATATTGATAATTAGCATATTATAAAATATTACCGGACTGTTGATATATGAAAAAATGGAAACTCTCAATATTGAAATAATAAAACCTAAGGCAAAAAGTATTTTAAAAGGTCTGGCTAATCTGCACCTAATTAGAATACAAAAAAACAAGCCTGCCGCCGAGTTTTCTGATTTGCTTAAAAAACTCCGGAAAAATTCTGAATCATCGTTATCCTTAGATGAAATAACAGAAGAAGTTGAAGCCGTAAGGAATAAAAGATATGGCCGCTAAAAGAGTTATACTCGACACCAATCTTTTGATCAGTTTCCTTATTTCCCAAAACTTGATGTTATTGACGATTTACTTCTTCAAGGCAAATTAACTTTGTTATTCTCTAACGAACTAATTGAGGAATTCATTACTGTTGCTTCCCGACCTAAATTTAAAAAATACTTTTCAAACGAAGATATCCGAAAACTGCTGACATTTTTCGATAGCTATGGTAAGTTAATAAGCATAAGCTCCTCAATTACAATTTGCCGCGATTATAAAGATAATTTCCTTTTAAACCTTGCTATTGATGGGAAAGCGGACTTTCTGGTTACCGGCGATGATGATTTATTAAGTTTGGGGAAAATTGAAAACATACCTATCGCAACCTTTAATCAATTGATAAGTAAACTCAGATGACTTCTCGCACACCCAATACAATCCCCCGATGCTCGGGGCAAGCTGTGTAATCCGTAGACTGTAATCAGTGTTAATCCCCCGAAGCTCGGGTAGCTCCGGTCATAAGAACAAAATCCTTTTTCTGAACTTTATTAGTTAAAAAGATCGTTACGCGGAGTTTCTCAGTGCAATACACAGAGTTGCACAGAGATTTAATAAATACACCATCGATACGCAAAGCATTACTGTGAGAAACTCCGTTTAACTCTGTGATACACCGGAACAATTTTTTAGTTCAAAACCAAAATTCATTTCCAAAAACCAAAACAAGCCAAATGGCTGTTAGCTGTTAGCCATTAGCCATTGGCAGATCTTGTTAAATAACAAAATCCAGTTTCAAAAACCGAAGCAAGCCGAATGGCTGTTAGCCTTTAGCTGTTAGCAGTTGGCAGATACTGGTAAATAACAGAATCCACTTCCCGAAAATCGAAAAAACCTGAATTTGCGGAACAATTTATTAACTTTATAGACACTAATCTATTCTGCATGAAAACAATTAAATATATAGTCTACAAAGAAGGGAAATACTACGTCTCACAAAGTCTAAACGTGGATGTGTCGAGTTTTGGAAAGACTGTTGAAGAAGCTACCAAAAATTTGAAAGAAGCCCTGGATCTCTATTTTGAGGATGCACCGGCCCGTAAAAATTATCAGAAAATCAGCGAAAGTCTTTTGGGTGAATTAAGTATCAGTTTCAAATGACAAAACTTCCCTCTTTAGATTAAGTTATCGGAATTTTACTGAAACATGGATTCTATTTAAAAAGCCAAAAAGGAAGTCATCAAAAATATTCAAACGGCAAGCACACTGTAATTGTTCCGGCACAAAGAAAAGAAATGCCTGTTGGCACACTGAAATCCATCAGCAGGCAATCCGGTATCGAATTTGAAAATTTTATTAACTTGTAAGATAAAAAAGCCGTCAGCTTTTAGCCATCAGCTGTTAGCTCAATCCCGTTAAAAAACTATATTGGTTTTCCAACCATAATCCCAAGTTTTAGTTTTTAACTTTTAGTTGTTTTACTCCAAACTCCAGGCACTCCAGGCACTCCAGGCACTTCAATATTAGTTTTTAACTTTTAGTTCAAAGAATGCTCTTCAACTCCTTCCACTTCGCCCTCTTTTTTGTAGTGGTTACTACCCTCTACTTCATCCTGCCGCATAAGTAGGACTTATGTTGATCTGGAAATACTTGTAGTAAAACAGTTAAAATTGATTCTTTTTCGATGGAACTAGGTGAAATAGTTATTTACAAAGCATTTGACAGCACTGAATTTCAAATTGAAGTTAGGGTTGAAAATGAAACCGTCTGGCTTAATCGGCATCAAATTGCATTATTGTTTGATAGAGATGTTAAAACTATAGGCAAACACATTTCAAATGTTCTTAAAGAAGAGTTGCGTTCAGTTTCAGTTGTCGCAAATTATGCGACAACTGCATCTGATGGAAAAGTTTATCAGGTTGAGTTCTATAATTTAGATATGATTATTTCTGTCGGATATAGAGTAAAATCGCTTCGGGGAATTCAATTCAGAATATGGGCTAACAAAGTATTGAAAGAATATCTTTTAAAGGGTCATGCTGTCAATTATCGCCTGGAAAAGATTGAAAACGATGTTTATCACTTAAAAAGCAAAATAGATGAAATTGATTTTCAGATCAAAACCAATCTACCCCCTTCAGAAGGTATTTTCTTCGACGGACAAATCTTCGATGCATACCTGTTTGTATCGGATATTATCAAGTCAGCATCCAAATCAATTATACTGATTGATAATTATGTGGACGAAAGCGTTCTGCTTCTGATGTCAAAAAGGAATTCAAATGTTGAAGCTACAATATATACGGCAAATGTTTCGGCACAATTTAAACTGGATTTGAAAAAATTTAATGCTCAATACCCCAATGTTGAAGTTAAAACATTTACTAAATCACACGATCGGTTCTTAATTATTGACCATACCACTGTTTATCACATTGGAGCCTCACTAAAAGACCTGGGCAAAAAATGGTTTGCTTTTTCTAAAATCGAACTTGACGCTTTGGAAATAATAAACAAATTATAATAACCAGTTTGTATAAAGGAGATAGACTATAGGCATCAGGCATTAGCAAATCCTGATTAAAACCAAAATCCATTTCTAAATCACGATCCTAACTTTAACATTTAGTTTTAATTTTTAGTTGTTTTACTCCAAACTCTAGGCACTCCAGGCACTTTAGGCACTTCAATTTTTAGTTTTTAACTTTTAACTTTTAGTTGTTTTACTCCAGGCACTCCAGGCACTTCATTATTAGTTTTTAACTTTTAGTTTAAAGAATGCTCTTCAACTCCTTCCACTTCGGTTTCTTTTTTGTAGTGGTTACCACGCTCTACTTCCTCCTGCCCCATAAGTTCAGGTGGACACTTTTGATGGGAAGCAGTTGTTTTTTTAGAACCAAAAGCCATTAATATATAAGTCATATTGCTCCAGATGCAGACTCGCAAAGTGAAAACTAAGCCATGACAGCGGAAAAAATTAAAATACTTATCTCAAAAGGAGAAGGACTTCAATTGGAGTTTAAACAAACTTTTAATATTGAAGCCATAGAGGCACTGGTTGCTTTTGCAAATACAACTGGTGGAAAAGTATTCATTGGAGTTTCTGATACGGGCGCAATTACGGGGGTATCAATAAATCCAGAATCGGTCCAGAATTGGATTAACGAAATAAAAAACAAAACCACTCCATCTATTATTCCCGAAATCGAAGTCATTAATATTGAAGAAAAAGAAATTGTTTGTATAAGTATAAAAGAATATCCGGTTAAACCTGTTTCAACGCAGGGGAGATGCTACAAACGAATAAACAATTCCAATCATTTGTTAAGTGTAGCTCAAATAGCCGATTTGTATATGCTTTCCATGCAATATTCATGGGATTCATACCCGCATAATGGTGCTATTTCCGGTAGTTTAAATCTTGAAAAGATCAATCAGTTTATTCAGAAGGTAAATACTGTAAAACGTTTTTCACTTCCCAATAATCCAATAGATGCTTTGGGAAAACTGAAAATGATACAAAACGGCATTCCAACAAACGCGGCTATGATTCTCTTCTCGAATGAGAATCTGTTCTACAATGTTCATATTGGCCGGTTTAAGACACCCAGTACCATTATTGCCGATAAAATGATAAGTGGCAATCTGTATGATGTACTGGAAGAATCGATGCAAACCATTATAGGCCATATAAAGTTTGCTGTTGAAATAACCGGCAAAACCACACAACACACCGAAATACCTGAATACCCTTTGGATGCGATACGCGAAGCATTGACTAATGCATTGATTCATCGCGATTATCAGAGTTCAACTGATATCCAGATTAAGATCTTTGATCAGAGAATTAGCTTCTTCAATCCGAGTGGATTATACGGCAACATTACCGAAAAAGATTTGAAAACTGATAGCTATAGTGCCAGTACACGTAACAAACTGATTGCTGAAGCCTTTTATCTCACGAATGATATTGAAAAATATGGCAGTGGTTTTATCCGTATTCGTAAGGCTATTTCTGATTACCCATCAATGAATTTCGCATTTCGAAACACATCTTATGGTTTCTTTACTGAGTTCAGCTACATAGAACAAAAAATAAGTACACATTCGGATCCTGCGGAAATTACCCAAGAAACTACCCAAGAAACTACCCAGGAAACTACCCAGGAAACTACCCAAGAAACCGCACTACGGATATTAGCACTGATTAAGTTAAATCCTAAAATTAACAGAAGGAAAATGGCCTGGGAATTGAGAAACATTTCAGAAGATGGTGTTAAGTATCAACTGGAAAAATTACGTAAAAAGGGAGTTATAAAGCGTATCGGATCAACAAAAGGCGGCTACTGGGAAATAACAAAGTAATATGTTTAGTTCAAACCTGCTTTACCTATACCTGATATCTTAACCTCCTTGAACCTTGAAAGCGCAAAGCGTACTTTTAAACCTTGAACTATTATTCACTTTTTACTTAATAAACACTTAACTTAATTACCGGCAAAAGAATATGGAACTTCTGGTCATACAAAATAAAATATATGATATCAGGGGAAGTAAGGTGATGCTTGATTACGATTTAGCAGCACTTTATGAAGTTGAAACTAGAGCACTGAACCAGGCAGTAAAAAGGAATATCAGAAGATTTCCAATCGATTTTAAGTTCAATCTCAATAAGAACGAATGGGAAACTTTGATGTCACAATTTATGATATCAAAATCAGAGAAGAGACCTATATCTAATTCAAATTTCAAAATGCAACTTAGCGCAGCCTTGCCTGCCATGACTGCCGTCAGGCAGGCTGCAAGCATGGTTCTCACAAACGAAGTGAGTAATAAATTGCAAATAAGCAAACTTTCAACCTTACTCCATTGATTAAGCCAGAAGACATACTAATGATTGTTGCCAGCGGTGAAGGGTACAATGCCGAATTTAAGGTTTCGGTACCTTCCAAAGTCCGTGAACTTACTGAGGCGGTATGTGCTTTTGCCAATGCTGCCGGAGGAGTACTGTTGATAGGCGTAAATGATCATAACCAGATTACTGGTATTCGTCTAGACAATGCCAAACGATCTGCTATCCAAAATAGTATCGGAGAAATTTCACCAACACTACACTGTAGTTTGTTGTTGTTAGAAATAGAGGGCAAAACAGTCGGGGTTATTGAAGTACCTTCCGGCACTAACAAACCCTATGTGTTATCAGGTGCAATTTATATACGCATTGGCCCCAATACGCAGAAACTCACCACGGCTGAACAGATGCGTGATTTTTTCCAGCAGTCCGAAAAAATATATTTTGACGAAGGAGCCTGTCCTGAATTTGAACTATCCACCGGCGTAAATATAGATCTGCTAGGTGAATTTAAAACGGCAGCAAGGATAAATACAAGCGTTCCAGACAGCCAGATATTCGCCAACTTAAAATTATTAACAACCGATGGCTGGTTTAAAAATGGTGCTGTATTATTTTTTGGAATGCAACCTGAAGTCTATTTTGAGAAAGCTGTCCTGCGATGTGTTGCTTTCAAAGGGAATGACAAACGATTCATTATTGATGATAAACCATTTGGAGGTCCAATCTATTTTCAATATACCAAAGCCATTCAATGGCTGAGGGAGAAACTCAATATACACTACGATATCGAAGGACAGGGATCAGGGCAAAGGAAAGAGATCTGGGAAATACCTGAAACAGTGTTCAAAGAAGCAATCATCAACAGCCTGGCACACCGCGATTATTACGACAAAGGGGCCACTACAACAATTGAATTGTTTGATGACCGCGTAGAAATCAGTAATCCAGGAGGTTTGGTGAGTGCCATTAGGCAGGCTGAATTTGGCAAAAGGAGCCATTCACGTAATCCACTCATTTTTGGTCTTTTTGCCCGTATGCAAATGGTAGAGCAAATCGGTTCAGGCATTTCCCGGATGAAAGATTTAATGAAAGAAGCTGGCTTGCCCGAACCTGAATACATTACGAAAGGTATGTTTTCAGTGAAGTTTAAACGCCCACCAATTAACAGGGAAGAAACTGTTAAGAAAAGTTCGGAGAAAAGTTCGGAGAAAAGTTCGGAGAAAATTATTAGTCTTCTTGAAAATAATCCGAAAATTACTATAAATGATCTTGCAAAGCAGCTTGGCCTTAGCACCCGGGCAGTTGAAAAACAATTAGCTTCATTAAAGAAAAATAAACTCGTTAAGCGTATTGGCCCTGCTAAAGGCGGACAATGGGAAATAATGTATTAACAGGTTCCCTGGTAAATTTTCATAGTTCAAACCTGTTAAACCAAAGCCTGATTCCTTAACCACCTTGTACCTATGTAAATTTCAAAATGTAAAATGCAAAGGGCAAAGTGCAAAACCTGAACCGAGCATAGAAAGTTCAAAGGAGCTAATTCAATGTTTAATGTTCAAACCTGCTAAACTAAATCCTGATTCCTTAAGCAGCTTGAACCTATGTAAATTTCAAAATGTAAAATGCAACTTAGCGTAGCGATCTCATGAGCGAAGCGAATAAAATGTAAAACCAGAACCGGCCATAGGGAGATCAGAGAGACCATTCAAAATTCAAAGTTCAACGCTCAAACCTAATAAACATGATCCTGATTCCATAACCACCTTTAACTTTGAACCAACTTTTCTCTTTTAATCATCCTTTGTGGAGACATATGGCTTTTAGCGCTTAATAAACTTATAACTTAATTACTGATTGACAAATAACGAAATGTGAATAGTACCGTGTGGCATAAATAATTTGTTATTCATATTCAGAATGCAACTAATTACGCATAGATGCCTGTTCATCATTTGCCACTCAATTATTCATCGTTACACCACAGTATCCACTTTCTAATTCTCTTCAATTATATACTACTGAAACGCTTAAAATGATTCGGACTTCTGACTCGCCCTACATCAATTGCGCCATATAGTTCCGCTGTATTGGGCGCAGGGCGAACCTGGCCAGACTGAGGAGATTCTGAGGCTGCGGCAGATGGTTTTGGAGGATCTGGCTGTATTTCAGAATGTGACCTATTTCCGCCTACAATTTGAAATGTAATCTTGTTAATTTGTTCTTTTTCGGGTTCGGGTTCGGTAAATTTTGACATTTTTATATGCATAAACTTTTGAATTTCGAGCCAAAGCATGACTTGTTCTTTTTTGCTAAGGCTGATGATGTTGTCTTCGAGGTTGGACTCGAGTAGATTGTTAACTTTTTCGAGATGTGCCAGGTATTCGCGGGTACTCTTATTGATGGCTCCTTTAGGTTTGGCGCCTTTATGACCGCTGACAAAGCGACCCTGATTATTTCTGTTATCTGATTCCATAGTATACGATTTTAGTAAGTTAGTAATCCATAAATACTTTTTATGGTTGAATTTTGGAGGGTTGAGTAGTATGATGATCAATAAAAGGCAAGAGGTATTAGGCAATAGGCATTAGAAATTTGGCATCAGGCAACATAACGGAACTTGCCTGCTAGAGACAGGGATCTCATACTCATTTTAAAATAAGTATGACGTGAATAAAATCAAGACTTAATTAAATATTTTGTTTCTTACTTTTTGCTTGATCAAAAAGTAAGCAACTTAGCGGAGCGACCTCATGAGCACATATAAAAATAAGTAAGACGTGAATAAAAAATCAAGACTTAATAAAGTATTTGTGTTTTTCTACGTCAGGTTTTTGCCACGCCACGCAAGCCGATCGCTTGGTACTATCTTAAAAACGCCTAAGCAATGGAGTGTGCTCACTTCTGCATGGCTTACTGATCCCCGGGCTCAAAAACCTTCCTTGAAAAAGCTACAAATATTTTATAAGGTCGTCCTTTTTATACAGATTATTTTTTGAGAATAGATTGGTTGAAACGCCATAAAAACCATAAATTATGGATTTTTCGTTACAAAGCAATATTTCACTCCCAATCCGGGTAGTTAGCTTATGCAAATATTTTGCCGGTATAATTCGAAAATCATGATTTCAAGGAACTTTGTAATGCAAAATTAATATCAATATACGGGTATCTTACATAAATGCAATTTTTTTGCCATTCTTTACGAGATTATTGCAGCGTTCAATGTTCAACGTTCAAACCTGCTAAACTAAATCCTGATTCCTTTACCACCTTGAACTTTGAACACGCAACACTTATTAAACTTTGAATAAATTAACATTAAAACGCGAAACACTTACTTTAAACTTGAACCTGTTTAATAACTGGTAAAACACAATCCATGAACCTCAAAGATATTCGATGGAAGCAACGCTTTCAAAATTTCCTGAAAGCTTTTACGCTGATGAAGGAAGCTATTGATGCCTTTGACACCTTATCGGATTTGGAAAAGGAAGGACTTGTACTACGGTTTGAATACACTTTTGAACTGGCCTGGAAAACATTAAAAGATTTCCTTGAGGCAAAAGGGGTTGAGCTAAGCTTTCCCCGCGATGTTATTAAAGAAGGGTTCAGTACACAAATTATTGCCAATGGGGAGGTATGGATTGAGATGCTCGATAACCGCAATCTTACCGCGCATACTTATGAAGAAAAAATATTCAAGGAAGTGCTCCAGAATATCCGTACTAAATATTACAGTGCCATTGCTGAACTGATAACCTACCTTGAAAAAGAAATATGATAGCAGGACTTTCTACAGAACATTGCGCAATGATACTGGAAGAGATTCAAAAAATTAGCGGCATTATGGAGGTGAAGATTTTTGGTTCCCGGGCTCAGGGAAATTTCAAACCAGGATCGGATATTGACCTTGCTTTGTTCGGCGAGAACCTTTCCCAGACAGATGGCACACTCCTGAGTAGCCGGTTAAACGAATATACATTATTACCTTACAAATTCGATGTTGTCGTATTTGGGAACATTACAAGCACTGAGTTGAAACAACATATAATTGCCGTTGGAAAGACCATTTTCAGCCGTTAAAACTCAAAACAAATATTTTATTCACTTTGTACCAGATTCAATAATCAATGTACTAACCTGATAAACCTAATCCTGATACCTTAACTACCTCAAACTTTGATTGCGCGAAGCAAACCTGAAATCTGATCTTACTTTCACTATTCAGCAGTCAGCAGTTAGCAGGCAAAAGGCAAAAGGCACTAACTTAGTATAGCGATCGAATAGCCTGTTACGATTTTCGGGAAAATAAAGTGAATACGGTTTAACGGTCAATGTTAAATGTTCAAACCTGATAAACATAAGCCTGATATCTCAACAACCTTGAACCTTGAGCGCGCGGAGCGCACTTTTGAACCTTGAACACTTATTCACTTTCTACTTAATAAACTCTTAAT
>CAZEDO010000119.1:8246-9985 GCA_964511085.1 uncultured Lentimicrobiaceae bacterium | reverse complement strand
CCCGTCAGGGACGTTATATAAATTTAGCCAGACAATAATGAAAAAAAATCAATCAATTTCTTGTAGTTAGTGGCTTTGCGGCTTTATTACTCACTTTGTTCGTGAGAATGCTTCGCTAAGTTCGCTGCACTCATGAGAACCCTGCTTGCAGCAGGCAAGGCTTCGCTAAGTTGCGCGAATTCTTTATGAATAATACAGGCCAAAGTGAATATAGGATTCAGGATATGATAATTTTTCTGGCTTCTGGATTCTGACACCCCGCTGCTAAGAGGCGGAATAGTTCATTATTATATTGCCGGTTGGGTTTGCTGACGGGCGTAGCTGAAGTATCTCACATTTCCGGAATGCTCGCACAAGTGGTAAGCTCAAGTAGCAGAATTATAAGTGTTTAACCATTAGTTCGCAGTCCTGTGTAATCCATGCCTTTTAACTATCTGGTTTCCAACTTTACGACACTAACACACTATGGTACAAATTCCAAGCATAGTTGTACCTTTGCACACAGAAATCAGAAAATAGAATATGTTAGATAAATTATCAGCTATATACGAGCGATACATAGAGATTGAGAAACAAATGAACGACCCGGCACTTATGTCGGACATGAAGAACTATATTAAACTTAGTAAGGACTATAAAGACCTTCAACCAATTGTTGCTGCTTATAAAACTTATAAGAACATTACCGAAAATATTACTTCCACAAGGGATATTATTCATCAGGAAAAGGACGAAGAATTCCGATCCATGGCAAAGGAAGAGCTAAACTCGCTTTTTGAACAACGTGATAAATTAGATGAAGATATCCGCATTCTGCTAATTCCAACTGACCCGCAAGATAGCAAAAACGCGGTGTTTGAGGTAAGGGCAGGAACAGGAGGCGATGAGGCAAGTATTTTCGCAGGTGACCTTTACCGCATGTACACCAAGTATTGCGAAACCCGTGGATGGAAAATCGAATTGATCGACATGATGGAAGGTACCGTTGGTGGATTTAAGGAAATCATTTTTAACGTTATCGGCGATGGTGTTTACGGGCAAATGAAATACGAATCGGGTGTTCACCGTGTGCAACGTGTTCCGCAAACCGAAACACAGGGGCGGGTTCATACTTCTGCTGCAACTGTGGCAGTGTTGCCCGAAGCTGATGAATTTGATGTTGAACTTAAACCTTCCGACGTTCGGAGGGACACTTATTGCGCATCAGGACCCGGTGGGCAATCGGTAAATACAACTTATTCGGCTGTACGGCTCACGCATATTCCTACAGGATTGGTTGTTACTTGCCAGGATCAGAAGTCGCAGGTTAAGAATACCGAAAAAGCGATGGTTGTCCTTCGCACACGCCTGTTCGAAATGGAATACCAGAAACACCTGGAGGAAATGTCCAAGAAACGCAAGACGATGGTGTCCACCGGCGACCGTTCTGCTAAAATCCGTACTTACAACTACCCTCAAAGCCGTGTAACGGACCACCGTATAACACTTACTATGTATAACCTGCCTGTTTTTATGGATGGAAACATACAGGAAATGATTGATGCGCTTCAGTTAGCTGAGAATGCTGAGTTAATGAAGGAAGCGGTTGGATAAGAAAGTAGAAAGTTCATAAAGTTTATAAAGTAGAAAGTTCATAAAGTTTATAAAGTAGAAAGTTCATAAAGTTTATAAAGTAGAAAGTTCGTAAAGTTTATAAAGTAGAAAGTTTGTCAAGTTCATAAAGTAGAAAGTTCATAAAG
>CAZEDO010000119.1:0-8146 GCA_964511085.1 uncultured Lentimicrobiaceae bacterium | reverse complement strand
TAAAGTTTATAAAGTAGAAAGTTTGTCAAGTTCATAAAGTAGAAAGTTCATAAAGTTTATAAAGTAGAAAGTTCATAAAGTTCGTAAAGTAGAAAGTTCATAAAGTTCGTAAAGTAGAAAGTTCATAAAGTTCGTAAAGTAGAAAGTTCATAAAGTTTATAAAGTAGAAAGTTTGTCAAGTTCATAAAGTAGAAAGTTCATAAAGTTCATAAAGTAGAAAGTTTGTCAACCTTAAACCCATCAACTGTCACCCTGAGTGGAGTCGAAGGGCATCAACCTACAACCTCCTCAAACAGCTTCCAAATTACTGATCTCTAATGACCTATAACGAACTCCACCAGCTGATCCTCCGCAAACGCTCATTCCTGTGCATTGGATTAGATAGTGATATCACTAAAATTCCTGATCATCTGAAGCATCTTCAAGATCCGGTTTTTGCGTTCAACAAAAAAATCATCGATTCCACCATCGATCTGGCAGTTGCTTACAAGCCGAATCTTGCATTTTATGAAAGCAGGGGAATTGCAGGACTCAGGAGCCTTCAACTTACAATGGATTACCTGGAATCCTTTAAAAGCGAAGTTTTTACCATTGCCGATGCTAAACGGGGAGATATAGGTAACACTTCATCTCAATATGCCCTGGGAGTTTTTGATCATGATTCTTCCGGATTCAATTTTGACGCGATAACTGTGGCCCCATATATGGGTGCAGATTCGGTGAAGCCATTTCTCTTCTTTCCCGGAAAATGGGTGATATTGCTTGCGCTTACTTCCAATAAAGGAGCGGAGGATTTTCAGCTTGTCAAAACCGGTGATGAACGCTTGTTTGAACTTGTGATTGAACACTCAAAGGAATGGGGAACAGCGGAAAATATGATGTATGTGGTTGGCGCCACCCGTGCCGAAATGCTTGCAGATATCCGTGAGATAATTCCGGATCATTTCCTGCTGGTTCCTGGCGTTGGTGCACAGGGTGGAAGCCTTGCCGAAGTTGCCCGGTATGGGATGAACAGCCACTGTGGCTTGTTGGTAAATGTGTCACGAAGCATCCTCTTTGCCTCATCAGGCGCTGACTTTGAAGAGAAAGCACGGGACGAAGCGGTTAGCATACAAAAGGAAATGGAATCTCTGCTTCAATTGTTGTAACAACATGTTGAATCTTTCTATCCGTTTAGGATGGCAAGGAAACTGTAATTGCTAAAGAATGAAAATAGATGACACAACAGGCGCTACCCCCTTGCGCCAAAAGGCAGAAAACCTGCTAAACAAGAAGTCTTCAAAGGGAAAAATTCTTTATTCGGAAGACGAAGCAGCAAAACTTATTCACGAGCTGGAAGTCCATCAGATAGAACTTGAATTGCAAAATGAAGAACTTATTACGGCAACAATTGCTGCGCAGATTTCTTCAGATAAATATGTTGAATTGTATGATTTTGCCCCATCAGGTTATGTTACACTCTCTGCGGCATGTGAAATCCAAAAACTAAACCATGCCTGTGCCGGTATGCTTGGCAACTATCGTTCGCATCTGATAAACCATAATTTTTCTTATTTTGTTTCTGCTGATACACACCGGGTATTTAAGAAATTTTTCGGGAAAGTTTTTACTGGTATTGCCAAAGAAACCTGTGAGGTAGTGCTCACAAGCAAGGGCAATTTACCCATATATGTGCATATAGAAGGGGTGCTATCCGAAAACGGGGAACTATGCCTTGCCAATTTAACTGATATTACTGCTGAGAAACAAGCTTCAGAATTACTCAGAAAAACTGACCATCAAAAAAAACTCATTCTGGAAGCCATAGGCGAAGGCATACTTGGTGTTGACCTGCAAGGCAATATTAACTTTGCAAACCCGATGGCAGTCGAAATCCTTGGTTATTCCCCAATAGAGTTATCAGGGAAAAGTTCTCAGGAAATATTTCACCATCACCATCAGGATGGAACAATCCATTATTTGGAGGATTATCCTGTTCATTCTGCAATCCTTGCCGGAAAACGAATACATGGCGAAGAATATTTCTGGCGAAAAGACGGAACAGGTGTTCCTGTTGAATTCAGGAGCCTGCCTATTGTAGAAGATCACAAAATTACCGGTGCTGTTGTATCGTTCCGCGATATTACTACCCGTAAACAGGCAGAGGAGGAAATACGCCAAAGCGAGGAGCGGTACAAATCATTATTTCAGGACAATCATTCTGTGATGCTCCTTGTTGATCCGGTCACAGGTAAGATAAAAGATGCAAATCCCGCGGCCTGCAGATACTATGGCTGGTCATATTCCGAAATGTGCCTCAAAAATATTTCCGAAATTAACACGCTGTCGGAGGATGAAGTTATAGCAGAAATGCAAAAGGCTGTAAAAGAAAAACGCAATCATTTCTTTTTTCAACACCGGCTGGCCAATGAACAGGTACGGGATGTGGAAGTTTATTCAGGCCCTATCAGGTTCGGCAAATCTACAATACTATATTCCTTTGTACACGATATTACTGAACGCAAGCTGGCAGAACAGGAATTAATAAAAGCCAGGGTAGAAACCGAGGAGAGTGAAAAGAAATTCAAATCAATTATCGAGTCGCAGGCAGAAGGTATTGGCTTTGTAAATAAAGATGAAGTTTTTGAATTTGTTAACACCGCTGCCGGAAAAATATTTGATACAGACGTGGACGAACTTATAGGAGCCTCTTTATTTGATTTTTTAAATCAGGATGAAAGGAAGAATATTAGTAATCAAACGGGGAATAGAAAGAATGGATTTACAGATACTTATGATCTTCAAATTGTTACAAAAAAAGGAAATGTCAAATACATCCATATAACTGCTACACCCAAATTCGACGAAAATGATAACTATATCGGCGCGTATGGAGTTTTCAGGGACATCACCTTGCGCAGGCAGGCAGAAAACGAAGCAAAGGCCATATCAATTCTCCTCGCAAATATTCTCCTCAATTTACAGGAAGGTATTTTGCTTGAAGATCCGGATAGGAAAATTGCATTTACCAACCAGCTATTCTGCGACATGCTTGGTATTCCTGCACTACCCGAAGCACTCAAAGGGGTAGATTGCACAGGCTCTGCTGAGCAGAGTAAAACTCTTTTCAAATACCCCGACAAATTCATTTCTGATATCAATTTAATCCTTGCCAACAAGAAAATGGTACTCAATGATGAGTTGGCACTAGTGGATGGGCGGTATTTCGAACGAGATTATATTCCTACATACCTTAATGATAATTATAACGGCCATCTGTGGAAATACAGGGATATAACGGAACGCAAACAAGCAGAGGAAGGCATTAGAAAACTATCACAAGCCGTTGAACAGAGCCTGGTAATGACTTTAATTACAGACCTCTCTGGTGTAATAGAATATGTAAATCCAAAAGCCGTTGAATTAACTGGCTATCAAAAGGAAGAATTGATAGGTGAAAACCCGCTTATCTTCAGTTCGGGCGAAAGACCAAAAGAATATTACAAAGAACTATGGGAAACTATAAGTTCAGGTAAAGAATGGAAAGGCGAGTTCTACAACAAAAAGAAAAACGGAGATTTCTACTGGGTGAGGGCATCCATATCTCCGGTTACTGATGATGCCGGAATAATAAAGCATTACATCTGCGTAGCAGAAGATTATACTCAAAACAAAGTATCGGAAGAAAAAATTAAAAAGCAGAACGAACGGCTGAATGCCATCATTCATGCAATGCCCGACCTGATTTTTGTTATTGATAAGGAAGGTACCTATAGCGAATTTTACAGCTCAACGCCAGAATCGCTTACAGTCCCCGATGATCAGATTGTTGGCTTAAATTTAAAAAGTGTTTTTGATGAAGAATCATCAACCCGGCATCTTCAAAAAATCAAGGAATGCATTGAACAGAAAAAGCTTGTAAATTACGAGTATTCATTTGATGTTGATAATTCAATATGCTTTTATGAGGCAAGGCTGGTTCCTTATGAAACTGATAAAGTACTGACTTTTGTGAGAGAAATTACTGATCGTAAACATGCTGAAGATGAGATCCGTAGCCTGAATGCCGATCTGGAAAAAAGGATAAAGCACAGGACAGGAGAACTGGTAGAAATCAATGAAAACCTGATAAATGAAATTTTCGAACGCAAGCGAACCGAAGATGAACTTGAAGAAAGCAGGGAAAAGTATCGTGGATTATCGGAAGCATCTTTTGAAGCAATCTTCTTCTCAGAAAAAGGCCTTTGTGTAGAGCAAAATCTTGCAGCTGAAACGATGTTTGGTTATACTACGGAAGAAGCGCTGGTAAGATATGGTACAGAATGGATAGTGCCGGAAGACAGAGAAATGGTAATGAATAATATGCTTGCAGGCCTTGAAGGGGCTTATGAAGCGACTGCATTAAGAAAAGACGGTACAACATTTCCCTGCGTTTTGCGTGGAAAGATGATGCACTATAAAGGAAGAAATGTCCGTGTTACTTCATTAAATGACATTACTGAACGCAAACAGGCTGAAGAAGAAGTGAAACAGGTATCTGCCCGTCTTGCATTGGCTACTCGTGTGGGTGGCGTGGGTGTCTGGGATTTCGATATTGTTAATAACACCCTTATATGGGACGATCAGATGTTAGCCCTTTACGGAATACGAAAAGAAGAATTCTTAGGCGCTTATGAAGCTTGGCAGGCAGGTCTTCACCCCGACGACAGAGCGCGTGGAGATGCTGAAATTCAAATGGCTATATCCGGCGAAAAAGAGTTTAACTCCGAGTTCCGGGTGGTTTGGCCGGAGGGAACCATACGCAACATCGAAGCTTTGGCTATCGTGCAGCGCGATGATTCCGGCAAGGCTGTGCGCATGATAGGTACCAACTGGGATATCACCGAACGCAAACGATCGCAGGCCTTTGAAAGTGAACTATTGCAGTTATCGCTGCAACTCACCGGCCTCCCTGGTACCGAAATATCAGCTGCACTTGATATAGCATTGAGCAGGATAGGGAGTTTTCTTGCTGCTGACAGGGCTTATTTGTTTGAGCTAAACCCGAAGGATAACACCATGAGCAATACGCACGAATGGTGCAACATAGGGATCCTGCCCGAAATAGAGAACCTGCAGGATATCCCTTACGATATACTTCCCATGTGGATGGAAACTCTTCGCCGGCACGAAAACATCATAATACGCTCTGTTAATGAACTACCCGGCACCTGGCAGGCCGAACGTGAAATCCTGGAACCACAAGGCATTCAATCGCTACTGGTTATTCCGATTCTGAACGAAAACAACCTGATTGGTTTTGTAGGACTGGATTCTGTCAGGACTAAAAAAGAATACGAACCTTCTGAAATTAATATTTTACAGGTATGGGGCAACATGCTTGGAGGTTTAATCAATAACCAACGGATAGAAGGATTTTTAGATCAGACCCGCCGGAATTATGAAACCTTTTTTAATACAATAGATGATTTCCTGTTTGTATTAGATGAACAAGGTAATATTATCCATACGAATACTACAGTTATTAACCGTTTGAACTACACCAGACAAGAGCTCCTCGGAAAATCAGTTCTTACGGTTCATCCGCCAGATCGCCGTGATGAAGCCGCCAGGATTGTGAGTGAAATGTTAGGCGGGTCATCAGATTTTTGCCCTGTTCCGATTATTACAAAATCAGGCGTTCTGATTCCGGTGGAAACAAGGGTGAAACAAGGTATGTGGAATGATAAACCGGCAATATTTGGGGTTGTCAAAGATATTTCACGCATTCAGTTGTCGGAAGAAAAATTTTCTAAAGTGTTTTATCTCAACCCTTCCGCCTGTGGATTGAGCGATTTGTTTACCGGAAAATATGTTGAGGTTAATGAAGCATTTTACACTTTGTTTGGATTTGGCAAAGATGAAGTAATCGACAAAACTGCTTATGAATTGAATATATTAGATGATGATCTAAAAAATATAATATTGCAGCATGCTGATAGTAGTGGAAGTATTCGAAATGCGGAAGCCAATTTAAGGGCAAAGAATGGCGATATTCTTCATGTACTCTTGTCAGCTGAGAATATAACTATTCAGGAAAAGACATACCTTTATACTGTTGTTCACAATATTACTGATCGTGTGGAAGCGGAAAAAAACCTGCGCGAAAGCGAAGAGAATATTGCTGAAGCTCAGCACATAGCTCATATCGGGAGTTGGAACTGGGATATAATTTTGGATACGATCCAGTTTTCAAAAGAGATGTACCTGGTTTTAGATATCAGCCCGGATACGTTCGATGCGAAGCCTGAATCGCTGATTAAGGTTATTCATCCCGCTGATGTGAATTTATTCAACACGAGCATGGCCGGCAATTTATCTGGTACTGACAAATCTCCGTTTGAATACCGCGTAATCCACAAAGATGGTTCGATTCACGACATATATGCCAGGGTAAGAATAGAATTTGACATGGATGCCAGGCCCATCAGAAGCATCGGCACTATGCAGGACATTACCGAAAGGAAGATCGCCGAAAAAGAAAAAAGCTCACTTGAACAATTGCAACTTTTGGCCCGACATACCGAAAAAGTAAGAGAAAATGAAAGAATATCCATTTCACGGGAACTTCATGATGATCTAGGCCAGGCACTTACAGCTGTTAAAATTGATTTGGGAATAATAAAACAAAAAGTTCCGAACAAAGATGTAGCTTTGAAGATTAATAAAGTAACTGCCCTGGTGACAGAAACAATTAAAACAGTTCAAAGAATCACAGCAAGGTTAAGACCAGAGATTATCGAGGATCTTGGCATTGAGGCAGCCATACAATGGTACACCAAAGAATTTGAACAAAGATATGGGGTGGAGATAAGTCTCGACATGGATTCGGAAATCCTGATCAATCCTGATATAGCACTTATCCTATTCAGGATTATGCAGGAATCGCTTACAAATGTTGCAAGGCACTCCAAAGCTACCAAGGTTGATATAGGGCTTTGCAAAAATGGCGATCAAATTAATTTCTGGATTTCCGACAACGGGATTGGAATAACCAAAGAACAAATTAAAGCCAAAAAGTCATTTGGCGTTATGGGTATGATGGAGAGAGCTACCTCGTTGGGAGGCACTCTTGATATTCACAGTGAAAATAGCAGGGGAACTGTAATAATGCTTAAAATGCCATTATTTAATAATTGAAGCTATGAAAATTCTTATTTGTGATGATCATAAAATTGTTCGCGACGGTCTCAGGCAGATACTGATGCAATTAAGAGGAAGGAATGAAATCAGCGAAGCAGGAAGTGGAGAAGAAGCACTTGAGCTAATAAGAAGTACCGACTTCAATATTTTGTTATTGGACATTTCGCTTCCCGACAAAAATGGACTGGAGGTCCTTAAAATAGTTAAAGAAAAATTCCCATCAATAAATGTGCTGATGCTAAGTATGCACCCCCAGGAACAATATGCAATACGCGCCATTGCGCTGGGAGCCTCCGGTTACCTCACCAAAGATGCTGCTTCGGAAGAACTTCTGCTGGCAGTAAAGAAGGTATCGGAAGGTGGCAGATACATTTCACAAACATTAGCCGAAAACATGGCCAAACATCTTGATAAAGGTAGTGGTCATAAGATACACGATAGTCTCTCTGCCAGGGAATTCGAGGTCATGATTAAACTTGCAAATGGAAAGTCGCTGCTGCAGATAGGGAATGAACTGTTTATATCCGGAAAGACCATAAGCACATACAGAAGCCGTATTATGCAGAAAATGGGACTAACCAAAAACACAGAACTTACCAAGTACTGCATTGAAAATAAGTTGATTTAATCTTTACTTGGTTTTTTCAATTTACTTCTAAAGAGTATACAGAATACAGGAGTCAGAATTTTAAAATTCTCCGGGCTTCTGAATTCTGATGTCCCCCTGGGCAGTGTCCCCCTGACCGGAGTCGAAGGGGGAGTCGAAGGGAAAAAGTGTAAAGTGCAACTTAGCGTAGCGATCTCATGAACGAACTTAGCGCAGCGATCTCACGACCGGAGGGAGTAACTAAGTGAATAAAATCCCGGCACTTTGGCACCTTGGCACCTGGAATTTTGAATTTTGAATTTGAAATTTGCCTATGCCAGCGGTGCTTCGCTGGCGCGCGTTTTCAACGCGTGCTAAATCCTGTTATTTATACCATTA
>CAZEDO010000118.1:2831-10132 GCA_964511085.1 uncultured Lentimicrobiaceae bacterium | reverse complement strand
GGCTCGTGGGAAGGGCGGGGGCGGGCTAATACATATTTTGAAAGGTTAGCTGCCTGGTCGCTTATAAGCACGAGCAAAACAATCATCAGCAACAACAGCCATACTTTGCCGGGGTTCTGTTTCAGCAGAAGCCAGAGCACCAGTGCATAAAGCGGAATCCATGTAAGCTTTTCGCTCGCCCACCACATCACCACATCCCAGAATGGGGTATGCAGCCCGTTCAGGAACAGGAATATGTTTGTATCGATGTGGTTCAGTGTCTCAAACACAATTTTAGATTTCGAGGGGAAGATGAACTAAATAGTGCCTGTACATAAAGTCGCTTATTTTATAATTTCAGAACAAGGAACCTCGATTTGCGATTTACGAAGAAAGTCTAATCCGCTGATTTTGTTATAACTTCAAAAATCAAAAATCGTTAATCCTTGTTCGTAATTCCTTTAAATATTTTTGATCAAGGCAATTAAATTGTAGCCTGCAGATGCTTCCACAGCAAATCCTTCAGCTCGGTCAATCCTGTTTGATGATGCGAAGAGATAAACACCGCCGGTATGCGTGGCAGTTCTTTCTTCACCTGTTTCTTCAGTTCATCGTCCAGCAAATCGCATTTTGTGATGGCAAGTATGCGCGCCTTATCCAGCAATTCAGGATTAAACGATTTTAGTTCCTTCAGCAGGATACGGTATTCCTTCTTAATATCCGGACTATCCGCCGCCACCATAAACAACAGTATCGAATTACGTTCAATATGCCTCAGGAAACGCAATCCAAGTCCTTTGCCTTCCGAAGCACCTTCGATAATCCCTGGTATATCTGCCATAACAAATGATCGGTCGCCACGGTAAGCAACAATACCCAGGTTGGGCCTGAGTGTTGTAAAAGGATAGGATGCAATTTCGGGCTTTGCAGCAGTAATAACGGAAAGCAGTGTTGATTTCCCAGCATTGGGGAAGCCAACAAGACCTACATCAGCAAGAACTTTAAGTTCCAGTATTTTCCACGATTCAATACGCGGTTCGCCGGGCTGGGCAAAGCGTGGGGTGCGGCGCGTAGGGGTTTTAAAATGGTCGTTGCCCTGTCCACCCCGGCCACCTGTGAGCACAATGCGCTCTTCGCCATCCGCAGTGATTTCGCCTTCTATTTCGCCGGTTTCAGCATCACGCAACACAGTACCTATCGGCACTTCGATGTACACATCTTTGCCATTGGCTCCTGTGCGCAAAGCGCCACTGCCACTTTTTCCGTCGTCGGCCATCAGGTGCTTGGTATACTTCAGGTGTAATAAGGTCCAGAGCTGGGCATTGCCCTTCAGGATGATATGTCCGCCACGTCCGCCATCGCCCCCGTCGGGTCCGCCATGGGGGTTTTTCTTGGTGCGCAGGAAATGTGCTGATCCTGCTCCACCACTGCCCGAGCGGAGATAGACTTTAACGTAATCAACAAAGTTGGATGTGGACATTGGTTTAGTTTAAATTACCGCATTTGACTAACGTACATTGCGGATAGCTGCTTCAACGGATTTAGACAGCCGTTCAAATATTTCATTCGGATCGCCTACCGCACTCAGCACAGCATGTTTGTTCTGGCGTTCATAAAATTCGGCAACAGCAACTGTTTTGCTTTCGTATTCCTCCAGCCGGTGAACAATAAGTTCGCTCGACATATCGTATGGGCGGGCACTATCGCCACGCGCACGTGCCGCGAGGCGTTTGATAAGTTCCAGCGTTGGAGCCTGCATCTCAATCATGTAGGAAACACTCATATTCAAACGCCGGAGCAGGCCATCAAGGATATACGCCTGAACAACAGTTCGCGGAAAACCTTTAAATACAAACCCTTTTACATCAGGCTGCATCTTAATTTCGCGCTCAATCAGCTTGATAACAACTTCGTCAGGCACAAGTTCCCCGACTTCCATAAATTCAGTTACCTGTTGCCCGATCTCCGTCTTGTTCTTGATCTCTTTCCTTAATAACGACCCGGTTGAAATGTAGAACAGGTTAAATTTCTTTGCCAGCAGATTTCCCTGAGTTCCCTTTCCGCAACCCGGAGGGCCTGATAATACAAGGTTGAACCATACCTTTTTAAGCGTTTGATCAATTGATTCCTTCAGTAGTTCGAAGATATCAGGGATTTTGCCAACACCATTGATAGGGAAATAGAGGTTTCGCTCCTGGTAATAACCTGCAACGGGCGCTGTTTTATTTTCGTATTCTTCAAGCCTTATGTTGATGATTTCAGCGGTATCATCCGATCGTCCCGATATTTTTCCGCGTTCAACCACACGGGTAATAAGTTCCTCCCGCGGAACAACAAGGCTCAACATGCACGTGAGTGAGGTGTGCAACTTCAGAAGCAATCCGTCAAGAATATAAGCCTGTACAAGTGTACGCGGGAAACCGTCGAACAATATTCCGTTGGCTTCCGAACTCATTAATATTTTCTTCTCTATAAGCTGCACCATCAATTCATCATTTACCAAACCTCCATGATCAATGATGGATTTAGCCTGATTGCCGAGTTCGGTCCCTTCAGCAATTTCATGACGAAGGATGTCGCCGGTAGAGATATATGCCAGGTTGTATTTTTCGATTAGTAATTGGGATTGTGTTCCCTTGCCTGCGCCCGGCGGGCCAAAGAGTGCAATGTTCAGCATGTTGCGAAAAGATTATTGATTGGAAGACATGATTAAAGATCAGGTGGTTGCTATTTTATAAATATCTGGCAAATTGCGGCCGAATCCATCATAATCAAGGCCATAGCCAACAATAAATTTGTTTGGAATCTCAATACCTACGTAGTCAATTGCAAAGTCCTTGGTAAGGGCTTCGGGCTTGAAGAGGAAGGTTACAATCTTCACATCGCGGGGATCCATTTCCTTAAGTTTACCGATCATGAGTTCCATCGTAACGCCCGTATCAATAATATCTTCAATAACAACCACTGTTCTGCCTCTTAAAACTTCATTCAGCCCTATGAGTTCTTTCACCACAGCGGTGCTGCGTGTGCCGCTGTATGACGACAATTTCACAAATGAAACTTCGCAATCTACTGTGATTTTCTTAATCAAATCGCCGGCAAACATAAAGGCTCCATTGAGGATAACCATGAACAGCGGATCCTTTCCTTTTAGATCGGTATTTAACTGATCAGCTATTCTGGAGATTGTTTCATTAATTTTTTCTGCGGAAATAAACAGTTCGAACTCTTTATCCTTCACCCGAATTTTATCCATCGTTACCAATTATTACTTTTAAAATGCATTAATCTACAAAAATAAGGTTTCCGGCTTTGTAAATACGTCAGCTTTGCGGAAAAGTTTTACTTTTGATAAACAAAAGCACAAATGCTATGGAACCAAGGGTAAGTATAATCATGGGAAGTACCTCTGATATGGGCGTTATGGAAGATGCCGCCAAAGTTCTGAATGACTTTGAAATTCCTTTCGAAATGCATGCCCTTTCGGCACACCGGACACCCGAAATGGTGGAAGAATATGCACATTCAGCTTACGGCCGTGGAATACGCGTAATTATTGCCGGGGCAGGAATGGCAGCTCATCTTCCGGGAGTAATTGCCGCCATGACTCCCGTTCCTGTTATCGGAGTACCAATTAAATCATCGCTCGAAGGACTCGACTCAATCCTTGCAATCTTGCAGATGCCTCCTGGAATACCTGTGGCAACAGTTGCTTTGAATGGTGCCCGCAATGCAGCCATCCTTGCAGCTCAAATCCTCGCAACCGGTGATACGGCGATGCTGAAAAAAGTTATTGCCTTCAAGGAGGCGCTTAAAGAAAAAGTGATCCAGGCAAACCAGGAATTGGCAAAAGTGAGTTATCCTTTTAAGGTTAATTGAATCCGGGCAAAAAGGTCTGAATTAATCCTGCGAAAAATCTTTCACCATCTTGCGGTATGCCGAAAACACATTGGCCCGCGAAACGAAACCGATGTATTTTCCTTTGTCCAGCACAGGCAGATTATAATGCGCTGTAACATGGAACTTCTGGGCAACATCCTCCATCGTTTCGTCAAATTCCACCGATGTATCGGGCATAAACATCAATTCATTCACAAAAGTTGTTTCGTAAAGATCGGGTTTGAAAAGGATTGTCCGGATATCATTCATAAATACCACCCCCAGGAAAGTACGGTCAGCATCAATTACGGGAAATACATTGCGCTGCGACTGAGCTACAATTTTCACCAGATCTCCAAGACTTGCTTCCGGACCAATCGGATTAAAATTTGTTTCGATCAGGCGTCGGATGGAAAGGCGCGACAGAACGGCTTTGTCCTTATCGTGTGTCATCAGTTCCCCTTGCTTGGCCAGCCGCTTTGTGTATAACGAATGTGGCTCAAAATACATTATGGTGAGGTAGGAAACAGTCGCAGTAATAATAAGCGGAATAAAGAAAGAATATCCTCCTGTGATTTCAGCAATAAGAAATATGGCGGTGAGTGGCGCATGCATCACGCCTGCCATTATTCCAGCCATTCCTGCCAGGGCAAAATTCTTTTCAGGAATCCTCAACGGATCGAAATAGTTAACAAAACGCGCCACAAAAAAACCGGCAACGCCTCCCATAAAAAGCGATGGCGCGAAGATACCTCCTACTCCACCTCCTGCTGTAGTGGCTGACATGGCAATCACTTTAAAGAAAAGCAGCATCAGGAGAAATCCCAGGAAGAGCAAATAATTATCGCTGATTGAGTAGAAGAAACTGTTCTGAAGCAGTGATTCTCCTTTGTCGCTCAAAATAGCTGTTAATGCCCCATAACCTTCACCAAAAAGAGGAGGGAAAAGAAAAATAAGGACGCTTACACTTATGCCACCAATCAGAAGTTTATTGGTGGTTCCTTTCACCTTTTGAAATAAATCTTCAATAAGCAGGTTGGCACGGGTAAAATAGAGTGAAATAAGGCCACAGAATACACCCAGAATTATGTAATAGGGTATATTCCCCAAACTGAACGGGTTGGTGATTGTGAATGCAAAAAGTACATCTTTACCCATAAAAAACGAAGCCAACGTAGCCCCGGTTACAGCTGAAATAAGCAAAGGAATAAGCGAAGCCATCGTAAGATCGAGCATGAGTACTTCAAGGGCAAAGATTACGCCGGCAATGGGAGCTTTGAAAATACCCGCAATCGCTCCGGCGGCACCACATCCGACCATCAAAGTAACCGAACGGTAATCCAGCCGCATGATCCGCGCCAGGTTGGACCCGATGGATGCACCTGTGAGCACAATCGGAGCTTCCAACCCCACCGACCCGCCAAAACCAACTGTGATGGTGCTTGCTACCATCGAAGAATAATTATTATGCAGAGGAATGATGCTGTTATTCTTTGAAATGGAATAAAGAACACGGCTTATTCCATGGCCTATATTATCGCGGACGCTATATTTAACATACAGCAGGGTGATTAACATCCCAATAAAAGGATAAGCCAGGTATAGGAGGTTAAATCCCCTGGTTTCGAATCCGCTAGTTAGAAAAGTATGGGTATAGAATACAGTATTTTTGAGAAGAATTGCAGCGCCGCCACCTAACAGACCGGTGAGCAGGCTTAGAAAAATAATAAAGCGCTTTGGCGCGATGTGTTTCAACCGCCAGGTATGCACTCCACGAAAAAAAGCCGACACCGTGAGCATTAGGCAAATATATGAATTGATTTCAAATTTCCGGACTAATATAAAGCGACTATGGCAGGGGATACGCTTATTCTGTCAGTATAATAATCAATCAAATCCATATTTCCCTTGTATTGGCGCATTGAAGATTAACATCTTCTACCTATTTTTGTATTATGATATTTGAAGATCAGGCCGCCAGGACAAACACATGGGCGCAGCCGGGCCCGGTGATAAACGGGCAGCAGGAGCTTACCCCTGTGGGACTTATCCCGGGGGTTTTTTATTTAATTTAAGAATTGTTGCATGGAACTGGAAAAGCGGAAAAGAAATGTAGCCTTGTTATCAGTTGCGTCGAACTCATTTTTGGTAGCCTTCAAATTGATAATCGGGCTCTTTATAGGGTCAGTTTCTGTTATATCTGAAGCAATCCATTCCGGCGTTGACCTGGTGGCAGCAATTATCGCATTCTTTGCAGTAAAAACCGCAGGTAAACCAGCCGACGACCGCCACACCTTCGGGCATGGCAAGTTCGAAAATCTTTCCGGCACCATCGAAGCCCTGTTGATTTTTGTAGCTGCAGGCTGGATCATCCGCGAAGCTATCATCAAACTCATGAATCCCCAGCATATCGATCAGGTTGGATTGGGAATTGTCATAATGGCTATATCTGCAGTTTTTAACTTTTTTGTTTCACAAAGGTTGTTCAAAATAGGGAAAGAGAGTGATTCATTAGCCCTGCTGGCTGATGGCTGGCATCTGCGGACTGATGTATATACTTCTGCTGGGGTGGCAATAGGACTTGTAGTTTATTATATCAGCAAATTCCTTTTCCCCGAATACAACTTTTACTGGATCGACCCTGTTGTTGCTATCCTTGTAGCACTTCTTATTTTAAAAGCCGCTTACCAGCTTACTGTTCAATCAACGGGAGGCTTGCTTGACGAAAAATTACCAAAAGAAGAAGAAAAAAAGATTCTGGATATCATACATTCCAAAGAACCACGCATTCTCAGTTTTCATAATTTTAAAACACGCAAAGCAGGTTCAGAGCGCTTTATTGAATTCCACCTTATTGTTGATGCATCAATGAGTGTTAAGGATGCCCACGATATCTGCGATGAGATCACTTTTGAGATAAAGACAAACCTGCACAAATCCGTTGTGATGATACATACGGAACCCTGCCTCAAAGCTTGCAAAAAGAAATGCACGGCAAATTGCGCTGTGAATCATACATAAGTTGGAATAAAATCTGATAACATGCTTCTGATAACAAATAAGCAGCCGATACTTAAGCTCAGTCTGAGCTGAGCGGGGGGCTGAGTTCAGCAAAAATAAATCTGCGGGTTAGTGCAGTTTGATCCGGATAAGAAAAAATTACAAAAAAAAGCCCCGCAAAAATGCAGGGCTAAAGATTAAAATCGTCTAAAGAACTTTAAACTATGCTATCCTAACGTTGGCGGCATTTAATCCTTTTTTTCCTTCTTGCAGGTCAAAAGTGACTTCGTCACCTTCTCTGATTTGATCAATAAGACCAGATGCATGTACGAAGTACTCTTTTTCTGATTCTGTGTCCAAAATAAATCCAAATCCTTTGGACTCATTGAAGAATTTTACTTTTCCGTGTTTCATAATGTTGTGTAATATGTAATTAAAATATT
>CAZEDO010000118.1:0-2731 GCA_964511085.1 uncultured Lentimicrobiaceae bacterium | reverse complement strand
CTCTGGTAAAGCATTTCCATGCTTTCCTTAACTATCGGGTTAAACAGGGCTACCAGCTGCAACATCCACCTGGGAAGGGTCGTGTGTTTTGGCAGCACACCAAACTCCTTTGCCACCAAAGCAATAAGTTCCTTACCGTTAAGTGCATTTCTGTCGGCCGGGAGGTGCCATACCTGGTTGTAGGCTGCAGGTGTATTTCCCAGCAAAGCTGTTGCTTTTCCTGCATCCGGAGTATAGGTTAATGAGTGCTTTACACTGTCGTTCAACATCCACTGTGCCTTTTTGCCTTTTGCCATGTTATCAAAAATCATAACGGTTGCAAAGCTTAACGGTGTGTGCGGGCCATAAAAATCGGCAGCGCGGGCTATCAGAGCAGTTATATCCCCTTCCGCAACTTCATCCATCAACATTTTAGCAATTGCGGCCCTTACTTCACCTTTCTTACTTACCGGGTTAACAGGAGTCTCTTCATTCATCCATCCCTGCACTTTGCCATACATATAAACGTTATCGAAAAAGACCAGTTTTGCATTGTGTTTTTTACAGGCATCAATTACGTTTCGCATGATTATGGGCCATTGCTCCTTCCATGTTTTGATATTATACTGAAGCCCCGCTGTAAGATAAACTACATCTGAACCTGCTACTGCAGCCAGGGTTTGTTCAAGGTTAGTAAGATCGGCTGAAAATACTTCGTCAGCATCATTCACTTTCCGTGGATTGCGGCTTACCAGGCGGATTTTGCCGGTGTACTGCGTCAATGCTTTTGCCAGTTCGGTGGATATTATACCGTTAGCACCTAATATAGTTTGCATGGCTTTAATTTTATACGAAGATACTATCAAACATGCGAATGAGGAAAAAGTTCTTTGCCGTTACAGAACCATTCAGGAATTGAAATAATTCTGCTATTAAATCAGAATCATCAGGAGAAGAGCTTTCTACCTCCAATTTCTGATGCGTTAAACTTTTGTATCTTCGCCATGCAAATCCAGTGAAGCAGATGAATATCATTACTTACAATGTGAATGGCATCCGTTCGGCCTTATCCAAAGGCCTGATGGACTGGCTTCGCGCTGCCAATCCTGATATTATCTGCCTGCAGGAAACCAAAGCCCAACCTGACCAGGTGCCTGTTTTCGACTTTGAAGAAGCCGGTTACCGTAATTACTGGTTCTCGGCAACTAAAAAAGGCTATAGCGGCGTTGCCTTGCTGACAAAACAAGAGCCTGATAAGGTAGTTTACGGCATGGGTATTGAGAAATATGATTATGAAGGCCGGATGATACGTGCCGATTTTGGCGATATAACAGTGATAAGTGTTTATCATCCGTCAGGCACTACCGGCGAAGAGCGGCAAGCCTTTAAGATGACATGGCTCGGCGATTTCTACGATTATATCTATGAACTTAAACAAACCCGGCCTAACCTTATTATTGCCGGCGATTATAATATTTGCCACCGGCCCGTTGATATTCATAATCCAATCAGTAATGCTAAAAGCTCTGGTTTTCTGCCAGAGGAACGTGCATGGATTGGAAAATTTATTGATTCCGGGTTCATCGATTCGTTCAGGTATTTTAACAAGGAGCCTCATCACTACACATGGTGGAGTTTCAGAGTTGGCGCCCGTGAAAGGAACCTTGGCTGGCGAATTGATTATAATATGGTGAGCGATCCACTTGAAAACCGCATGAAACGAGCAGCTATATTGCCAATGGCCAGGCATTCCGACCATTGTCCGGCTTTACTTGAAATTGATTTTTAACCTCCAAATAATACATGATTATGCGCATATTCCGTTTCTATATCCTGGTTGCTTTATCAGCAAGTTTATTCTCTTGTGTTCCAACAAAAAAGTATAACGATCTGGCCAACCGCTGCAAAGCTGAAAACTCAGCACTCAACAAAAAGGTTGATGAACTCAGCACTCAAAACAATGAGCAAACAGCCGAATTGGTGCGTTTGCGTAAAGACATCTTTTCGCTGCGCGCTGACACAGCCAGAATAGGTGCTTCGCTGAGACTTATAAAAAGTAGTTATGATGAACTCGGCAAAAACCTTGATGTTAATAAAGAACAACTGGCTGGAAACCGCACCGAAACTGAGAAGCTATTGCTCGAATTAAAAAATGCACAGGATAATCTGCTTGTGAGAGAAGACAGAGTACACCAGCTTGAAAAAGAACTTGACGCAAAGAGTAAACGCCTGATCGAAATGCAACGCATTTTAAGCAAAAAAGATTCCATTGTTCAGGCATTACGCAAATCAGTGACTGATGCTTTGCTTGGATTCGAAGGGAAAGGACTTACCATAAATATTAAGAATGGCAAGGTTTACGTGTCGCTCGAAGAGAGTTTATTGTTCGCTTCCGGCAAATATGATGTCAGCACACAAGGTACAGATGCGCTGAAGAAACTGGCAAAAGTGCTTGAGAAGAACTCTGATATTAACGTGCTGATTGAAGGCCACACGGATAATGTTCCATATAAAGGCACCGGACAGATAAAGGATAACTGGGACCTGAGTGTGATGCGTGCTACGGCTATCGTAAAAATTATCACGACAAACAGCAAAGTTGATCCAAAGCGGTTGATGGCAGCGGGCAGAAGCGAATATTCACCTGTGGATCCGGCAAATAACAAGGAAGCACGGAGTAAGAACCGCCGTACCGAGATTATTCTTACGCCTAAGCTGGATGAGTTATTTCAGATAATCGAAATGAACTAAT
>CAZEDO010000117.1:0-10277 GCA_964511085.1 uncultured Lentimicrobiaceae bacterium | reverse complement strand
TGAACAACTTAGACAATTTTAGAAAATGTTGCCTATTTTTGTCATGTACTTAGTACAAAAACAGATAATAAAATAATAAGCAGATGTTTCATTCTTTAATTTATTTATTAAATTTAAATTTGATTTATTGCACCTCAATTCATTATACTTTTCCGAATTACAAATTCTGCAATGTTCAAAGCGGAATTGCAAATTCCGCTTAGCGGGGGTATTTCGCAAACTCAAATAGCCGAAGTATAAATGGCAGCGAAAAAGCAGTTCAAATCCTGGATTCTCGCTTTTTACTTGTTTGACAGTAAAAACATTTTTCTTGCAGGTTTGATATTTCCCTGCTGGCGCGCGTTTTCAACGCGTGCACAATCCCTATATTCCTACCATTATTCTTTTTATAGAATAAGTGTCGTTGCAAACGACCAAAAGATGAGCACGCGTTGCAAACGCGCGCTAGCTGAGATTTATAAATTACCTTCTATTATTTTTTGCTCTTCGGGCGTGATGTTGTAGAGTTTGTAAACAAGTTGATCGATTTGCTTTTCGCTTTCTGAACTATCAATACCCTGCTTTTTTTCAGATAATATTATTTCTACTAAATCACTAAAAGGTTTTTTCTCTTCAGATGATATATTTCTAATTGGAACTTTCTCTATATATTGCACTTTATATTCCAGATATCCTCCTCTCCGACTTATACTCCATATATTCATCAAGAATGCAACCAATTTTGAATTTAAGATTGCTAATAAATATCGACTATTTGATTTAATTATAAATGCCGTCATATCTATAATTGCACCAGAGCAAAGAGTAAAATTATTTCCTAAAGAAACATTTGGATATACAATATATTCATCATTGTAATTTAATGACTTATTTATTTGTTGATATTCAAACCAACACTTTGTATCATTTTTAATGCCATCACAAATAATTGCTCTTTGTGACAATTTTTCCTTATTTAAAATTAATTGCTCATATAACTCAAATTCTTTATCCAAATTTGCAAGTATATATTTATCATCGTACGGAAATAGAATATTATTATTCGGGGCAATTGGTTGATACCTTTTAATGTCTCGCCCAAAAACATAAGGCTTCACAAATTTTCCAGTATCCATCATTGTTATAAATCCCTCATTAAAACCAGTTTTAACACCAACTATTGGCAACCCACAAAATGCCTTGAGTGAAATTGAATCCAATTTTAATTTATTTAAAATAAATGAAGTATTATGGTCAACAAATTTATATTCATTTAAAATAAAATTAGATTTAAGGGTTTTTAAGGGCGAAATGGAATCAAGTTTCTCTTGTAAAGTGCTTTTAGGCAGCTCATGCAAATCAAAATAAGGGAAGGAATATTCTGCCTTTCTGCATTTAGCTGCGAAATAAATAAGTGGATAAGCAGTAACTCCATCAAATACGGGCAAATCATTAAAATTAATAATGGATCTAATTTCTGTTTCATGAATTAGAAAATCAATCAATGGTTTTCCATAACTTGCCTCTAAGAATTTTCCAGATGTTATAAAATTAATTATTCCATTACTCTTTAAAATATTTATACCTCTTTCATAAAAGAAAACGAATATATCCGATTTCCCGGAATATGCAATATAATTCGATTCAAAATATCCGCTCAATATTTTAACTTCTTCTTGGCGAATATAAGGTGGGTTTCCAATCACCACGTCAAATCCTACAAATTCTCCATTATTATTTAATACTTCTGGAAATTCGAAACGCCATTCGAAAGCATTTTTATAAATAATATTTGTATTAATGTCATCAACTAATTTCTTTTGTGCAGTAACCTGTTGATCCAGATATTTTTTATCTTTTTCCTGTGCTTTAGAAAGTTTTTCAGAAAATAATTTATCAGCGAAATATTTATTGTATAATTCTTCGCTTAGTTTATTCAATTTTTTTTGCTCTTTACTTTCTCTGCCTATACTAGTTCTAAAATCTGATTTAATTGAATCAATAATTTTTTGCAAGCCTCGCTTTACATCACGGTCTCTTTCATTTTTGTACGCGTTTACAAAACCCCGGTAAGCATTAATATCATACTTAATGCTTTTTAATGCTTTGCTCAAATCATCGTCCAATGCAAAGCGGCTCAACAGACTATTTCCGCATTTTATATTTATGTCGATATTGGGGAGGGTTTCCAATTCAGAATAATTGGATTCTTCCTTGTAATAGGCATTTTTAAGAAGTTCTATCCATAAACGCAGACGGCATATTTTAACGGAGTTTGGATTAATATCGACACCAAATAAACAATTTTCGATAAGCGTTTGCTTTTCAACAAAAAGTGTTTTTTGCAGGCGTTGCATTTCCTTATTCAACGGCTTTCCGTTTTGCAATTTATATTCCAAAATATTTGCCTGCGCATCGGTAATAATTAATTCATCATTTACAATTTCAATTTCATATACGCCTATGCTATTTCCATCGACATCAGCCAATATTCCTAATTCGGATTTAATGCTAATAATTTCATTAAGAGAAGAAACTAAAAAGTGACCAGAACCCACTGCAGGATCACAAATGCGAAGCGAATTAATTATTGCATTTGCATCTACTATTTCCTGCGTTTTGAATAAACGGGAAGTGTAATTTTTAAGGTCTTCGAATTTATCAAAAAGGTTATTACCATTCTGAGATAAGGCTTCATTAAACTTTTGAACAACAGCCAGGCGGATTGATTGCCTACACATATACATCGTTATAAAAGCTGGTGTAAAAATAGAACCATCCTTGTAGCCGTTTATTTTTTCAAATACTTTACCAAGAACCGAGGCATTAATAATTGTTTTATTATCCTCCTGAATATCCTCAGTTCCTTCGCTTGAAAAGTCGTAGGCATCTAAAAACTGAAATAAATAATCGAGCGCTGGCAGCGCATTTACTTTCTTTTTTAGGTCTTTTAAAATCGTCGAATTAATTAATTCGAGTTGCCCGTCGTTGTCGAGGGAATTTATTTTTATGACCTGATCTTCCAGCTCGCTGATTTCAAAAAGTGAACTGTTAAGGTATGGTATGCGGTGGAATTTTAATTTTATCGCTTCAGTCCTATCGTTTAAATTTACTGCCAAAACCTTGTGGAAAAGCTTGAATAATTCATCGTAATCGTGAATAGTTGCAGAGTTTAAGAAGCTGTAATCCTTATTCCCCTGATGATAGGTTATTAACTGACCTTCCAGCAATTTCAGAAATAAAATTCTATTTATCCAAGTAATACAAAGTTCGAGTGCGACATTAAAAACACGTTCTTCTTTGCTTTCGCCAAAAATTGATTGGTCGGGAAGGCGATGTAAAGTGTCCTCTGTTTCGATAGCATCTATAGTCGCTTCTAAAAGTGAAGCAATATTTCGGTTTTCCTTTTTCCGTCTGATAATATTTTTGGCACCATCCTTCGCTTCTTCAAGCCCGATGATATGGAGAAATTCCTTGTAGAATTTTTCGTCGAGAGAATTGCTATCGTTTGGTGTGGCAATTTTTAATAAATGTTGCGGCGAAAGAATTTTAAGCAAAGCGCCAAGTTCCTTGTCGTCTTCTTTGCTGTCATTTCTTAAAATTGCGTCGTAATTCCTGATATCGAAAGACACGCAAGGGATTTCCAAATCTGAATTCTGAAGAATCTTTGCAATTTCCTCGTAGAAGAAAGGGTTATCCTTTTTATCGTTAATTTTTGTTTGGTACAGATTTACGATCTGGGAGTTACGGTAGATATGTTTGTCGAAAAAGTTAGCATCAATTATAAACCACTCGTTAATATTTGTTATAACAAGATGTTTTAGCTGTATGTTCCCGTCCTTATTCCTCTCGTGGAGATAATAAAGGATTAATTCGTGCAGTGCTTTTTTATTCGGGCTATCGGCAGTGATCATTTCGGCGGTATTTGTGGGCCGTTTAGCTTCGATGATAACACCAACGTCACTGTCGGTAGTTTTGCCAAGATGAATTACCAGATCTTTTTTGTCCTTGGTATTGATCGCATTGGATTCCTTGTAGTAGGTGTCGCGCAAAAAATCGCGGAGATCATTTTTCAGATGTTCCTCGCTTTCGTCCAAAGGTCGTTTTTCAATAATACTGATCTTATCAAGCAGAGAAATGAGATTTTTCTTAAAAACGTCCATTTCACTTCGCAAAGGTTTCTGCTTCAGGAATGCTTTAAGCGCTTTTTTAGGTGACTGGGTTATCAACTTCATAAAATTCAGCAATGTATTCGAATGGCTAATTTATAATTTTAATTGTTTAAATAGATTTTATGCTCTATTTCATCCCTTAGGGACTTATAGGATCGTGGTATGGATTTATTGTTCTACCAATATTCGTCAAATATAGTCCAGCTCCTGCCTGTGTAAAATGAATCCTATAAACAAAAAAAAAAGACCCCGCCACGCAACCGCGCGGCAGGGTGTTTTTCCGGATTGATCATCACTCCTACATACCGTTAGGCTTCAGCAGGCACCCGCACCAATCGCACTTCAACTTCTGTTGATGCCCCGTTTGTAATAAAAAACGTACCGCGTGCCACTTCATAACCACTCAGTGTTACTTCGTATTCCCACGCGCCGTCTGCTGCCGGATTCATATACACAACACCGGTTGCCCTTGTTTTCTTCACACTCTTGGTAAATTCAGTGGCCGAAGTGTGTTTCATAACCACCCTGGCATTCGCCAGGGGCAGTCCGGTTTTGGCATCAAATAGCTGCATCAGCATGGCCCTTGTACGCCTGCTTGTGTCTTCAACCTTGCGGTTGCTCTGGAACCCCGAATAAAATTGCGGGTTATCGTAACGAACCATTTCGGCAAACGAATCAATCCTGGCAAGAATCTTTTCACAAGCCTCAAAACGCTGTCCGGTTTCTTCCGTCACCAGCTTCTTGTCCTTAATAGCCGTTTTTGTAGTTGGTATGGCGGTCATAAAATTGTCCACCAGTAAATTTATTTCTGTAATCAGCGCTTCCATCACCCCATAGGGTCCGGCGTCGGCTTTAATGGTATCGCCCAGCTGGGTCATCTGCTGGCATTTAGGTCCAGGCAGCATATCTGCCATGGTTTCGAGTTCGCTTTTGCTGAGGCTGAGTTTCTGCTTCAGCACCTCATCGTCCTTATTCATCGCATAAGCGAACATTTTTCCAACCAACGACATGGTCCTGATTGTAAGATCAAACCTTAGCTTCGCCTTCGCCTTTGCAAAACCCTTTATATCAATCCCCTGTTTGTTGGCAAGGCCCAAAATCTGCTGACGCAAGTCTGTGACTTGTGCCGCAAAACACAGAATGTATGTAACATTCACCTACATCTTTGTATCATATTCAGAAGTATCCAGTTCCCATTACTCGTTTATTAATAGCAGTTGCAAACTGCTTTATTTATCAGGCACAAAACACAGAATGTTTGTAACATTCACTTACTTCTTAGTATCATATTCAGAAATATTCAGCTCTCATTACTCGTTTATTAATTGCTGTTGCAAACTGCTTTATTTATCAGGCACAAGTCACAGACTTGCGCCAGCGGGATAATTATTTGGTTTTGATACTCAAATACCATGATGAAAGACCCTGACAATAAAGTTTGTCATTTCCGGGGGTCAAGTTATACCCGCTTTAACAGCGTATTATTTTTCACTCCCTTTCGCATGGCATGGTCCAACCGCATGCTCATGCCCCTAATAATCAGTCCGGTGCCTTGCGGTTGTACTTTAACACCTGCCGATTGTATTCTTTCGTGTGTCGATAGCTTTTTAGTGCTTCCTGATCACACTCTATCCACTGTCGATTGCACTAAATCATCTGCCGGTTACAGTTTAATAACTGTCGATTGCACTTTATCGCTTGCCGATTGCACTCAGGTATCTGTCGATTGCATTCTAACGCCATTCGATTATACTTGTTACTAATCACCAATCACCTGCTACCAGCCACTATTCACCAATCACAGCAAACACTCAGCCACGGGTATTTCTGCATCCAAAATCAGGAGTATGGACGATAAACCATGGAACTCCAGAAACGTTGTAGTCCTTTCAACTACAGCAAAATAAATGTTCCGGCTACAAGCAATTCATCTATTTGGCTATAAGCCGTCAGGCTGAGTAATGCTATCTTGTTGTCAGAAGGGGCGCAAAATATTAAACCTATACTATATTGATTAACTGATGATTGTGATTCAAAATAGTAGCAGCTACTTGATAGAAAATACATTAGAACAAGATATTAACGAGATTTAAGGCTACTAATAAAGAGTGTTTTCGTTTTATTGGTTTCTGTGTGAAATCTGGCAGATCATGTTTTGTATAAGGATTTATAGAAAGTTGGCTCTAGGTGTTGGGAAAAAGATTGCCTCTGCTTAACAAGATGATATACATTGCCAAATGAGGTTAGAGCTAAACATAGCATATGATAATACGGAGCAAGGCAAAAGAAAAACAGCTGAATTTTTGATATGTCACTTATTATTAATTCATTGCCTGTTTTCAAAGGTATTAATGCTTGCTTCACAGGTGATTTTTACTGATCGTCTGGAGTACTCTCTAATTAAGGATTACAGGATCTTCGGCAGGTGTTTTCTCACTCCCGGCTATTTCATGTTTATCAAAGCGGTATTTAACAGAAAAACTTTCTATCACATAAAGTTCCTTTCATATGCATTAAGCGAATGAACTACCCGCAGCAGGCGGGGAGGGATAACCGCACAGCCGGATATTGTAAATCCTGCACCAGGTTATCGGGAACAAACCACTACTAAGATTTAGGAGATAGAATCAAATTCATGCACCCTCTAAGTTGTTCTGATACGAAACCGATGCCGACAGGGAAAGGCAACATGATAACAGGCATACTAAATTGTTTTCGTTATAATATATTTTTTGTATTTCAATGTAGTCTTTTCCTTATATTCATGTAGTCCTTTCATCTATACATACAATCTATTGTTAGCAACTTTTTTATATTAAGAAAACAGCAGCCTGGAATATGACGAATTTGACTCAGCCCAGAAACTGAAAATTAAACATGATGAAAATAGTATAAATGACATGTATATATTTTTTAATGTATTGATTTTTAATTTGTTAATATTTAATTATTTTTCTAACCGGATGTATGTCAATATAGAAATGAAAACAGCTTGTCCCACAATACAAGTTGCTTAACAGTTTTTTATAGTTCTTTTTATATCATTTTCATGTAGTCTTTCTCTTATTTTTTTGTAGGACTATAGATTACATGAACAATCCATTGTTAATAAATATTTCAGATGCAAAAATATTTTCTGCAATTATGGCGCAAATTTGATTCAGGTTAAAATAAGGTTATTAAAAGTACTGTAAACAATAGGATAACATGTAAAATGCCTCTCCATATTGCTCATTATTAATTTGTTAGCTCAATGCCAGACTTATTACTGATCACAAACCTGTTTCAATCAGAATTCTGCCTTCAGCAGGACTTAGAAATAGTATTTGAATACCCTGGGATTCAGATTTGAGAAGGACTGATTATCATAATAATCCGAATGAGGTAAAATGTGCAAATAGTAAGAGATAAAATTCAAATAAATATAATGTTTAAAGTATAACAAAAGATGTATCCATGGATTAAGTATCAGGCCGGCAGTTATACGAACGCGCGCTCAATCCTAACGAATACAAATAAACTTTCTTTAAGCAAAATAAATAGCAAACTATTCATAATCAAAACATTGAATTATTTTTTTCGCTTTTAACACGAATCGAATGAAAAGGGTAAGCTGATTACCCGGAAAAAAGGTACTGATTATGCATATTTTTTTACCTGACTCACTTAATCTTCCGGTGAATGAATTTTCACCTACTTCCACTGCTCACAAAATGCTCGTTCACTTCCTGTGTGATTTTGGTATTATTAGCGTAAATAGCTATTAGATTGGCTAATACGTATTGTAAACAAATACGGGGCTAATATTAATTTGTATGAAACGAACAACGCTGGCATTCAGGCGCATATTTGCTTTGGCTGCCTTTGGCGTGGTGTTTATTGATCGATGGTTCATTTCTTCGGGCATAAGGCGGTTTGCCTGCATTCTGCTGATATTCATGCTTTCATTGTCAGTTAGTGGACAAACTATGCTCGTAAGCTGGAATTTTCCAAACAAATCAGATGATGCAATATCTGACGAAGGAATCGTGGCTAACCTTTCCCAGGCAATTACCACAGCGGGTGAAACCGGCACTCTGGTTTTCAATTTTGCCGGTAGCACTACTAACGCAGTTACGGCTTCACGCTGGACCGGTGGAATAGATACAAAGTACTGGCAGGTTAACTTCTCGACCAGGTTATATTCCAACATAATAATTTCGTCGAAGCAGAGGTCTTCAGCCACCGGCCCGCGCGATTTCAAGATGCAATACAGCATAAATTCCGGTGCCACATGGGTTGATGTAGCTGGTGCTTCAACAACTGTTGCTGATAACTTCACAACGGGAATGCTGAAAAACGTTTCTCTGCCTCAGGAATGCTCCGATAACCCATTTGTTCAGCTACGCTGGATTATGACCAGCAATACAGCCGTTGGAGGCGGTTTTGTGACCGATGGAGGAATTAGTCAGATTGACGATATAGAAGTACGAGGAACCTTGTGTGGCGCCTTTATCAGTTCATTTACTCCGGCAAACGGCCCAACGGGAACAAAAGTCACAATAAGTGGTTCGGATTTCAGGGGGACAACGGGCGTTTTTTTCAGCGGGGTTCCTGCAACTTTTACGGTGATTTCGGATAATATTATTACATCAACTGTACCTCTGGTGTTTACTTCAGGCCCTATTAGTGTAGCAGGTGCTACCTGTAGTAGCAGTTCAAATGCATCCTTTCAGTTAGAAAATACCTGTTTTGAGAGCGGCAACAACCTTATCATCTCCGAATTATGCGATCCGCAGAATAATTATCAGACCGACAGGTATATCGAAATTTTTAATCCTACAAAAAATCCGATTAATCTTGCCGGCTGGACCATGAAGTCCATTTCGAATGCGGCAGAATGCAGCACATTCTCATGGGTATTATCAGGTATCATTTCGCCAGGGCAGGCAATGACCTGTGGCAACCCAAATCCGGTAAACGGAGGCCCTCACAATTTCACAAATGCTTTATGGGACGCCTCAATACCAGGAAGCTGCTGCAATACCTGGAGCGGAAACCGGATGGATGGTGCTGCATTGTACAAGGGCACAACCCTGATAGATTACGCATGGTACGAACCTACCGCTAAATCATGGTTTAGCGACCACTCGCTTATCAGGAGCATGAGTATTTGTAACCCCATACCTTCACCAAACCAATGGCAATGGACAACAGCATACGTAACAGATGCTGGTTCAGGTGCTTCAACCCCAAGGTTGCATAGCTCCGGTTGCACAGGATCGCCCCCCGAGATGACAATTCATCCTGTTGCTCAAAGTGTTTGTTCCGGAAGCACTGTTAATTTGCTGGTGGAAGCACATGGAGGTGTCGCTCCACTTACCTACCAATGGAAAGTCCTTGAAAAATCAGGCAACTGGAAGAATGTTACAGGTAATGCAGAAGAATATTCAGGCGCAACCACACCTGTGTTAAAAATTATTACTTCTGACAACTTAGACAACAACCAATATTTTTGCGAAATAGCCAATGCTGATGGGTCGTGCTACCAGTCCTCCAACGCAGTTTCGTTAACTGTAAATAAAAATCCCGTTGTAACTATAGAATCCCAAACTAAAGTTAAAAGCCGGGAAAAAAATACATGGAGTGCAAAAGCTTTGGTTGATCAGGGGAAATCCCCATATACCTACAAGTGGAATACTCCTGATGAACAAACAGGAGAAACAGCGACAGTGCTAAAAACCGGCACTTACAAAGTTTCCGTAACTGACGCCAACGGGTGTTCCTGCAGTTCATCAATAGTTATCAGGAGTGTATTGATTCCACCGGTAATAACTTTGGACTTACAAACGGATGTAAATTGTTACGGCGGTAATACCGGAGCAATTGACCTAACTATAATTACTCCAAGCGGTGATCCGATAGCTACGACTGATTGGACCGGAGCTAAGGGATTTACAGGCATAACCGAAGACATCAGTGGACTGATTGCCGATACTTATACCATTGTTGTAACTGACGTTGCTGGTGGAGTTGCAACGGCTTCCTATACCATAACAGAACCTGCATCTGCATTAGCTGCAACGATTACCGCTCAAACAGATGTTTCCTGCTTTGGACTTTTGAACGGCAGTGTTACCGTGGAAG
>CAZEDO010000116.1:0-10618 GCA_964511085.1 uncultured Lentimicrobiaceae bacterium | reverse complement strand
ACCATCATCAGGTTTGATAAAGCCAAAACCTTTTGCATCATTGAACCACTTAACATGATTGAATCCTTGCTTATCCTTCGATAGTTGATCCATTACCGTGCGTGTAAGATTAGCATTGGTATGTGTCCAGATGTCGATAATTTGGTTATAACGCTCGTTGGTAGTAATAACCCCGAGGTTATAATTATTCATAACATCTTCAACTTCCACTTTAGCATCAGATATCAGTTTTTCTTTAGCCGCAGGAACAATAACGTCGCCCAAATTAAATGAGAGCCCGCCACGGAAAGCCATTGCAAATCCAAGTTCTTTAATATCATCAAGAAACTTGGAAGTCTTGTCGGTTCCTGTCTTTTTTAACACATCGCTAATAATATCGCGAAGTGCTTTTTTAGTAAGCAGTTGATTTATATACCCATACCCTTCCGGAACTACCTGATTAAACAGGATTCTTCCTACGGTAGTTTCAATCATTCGTTCAACCATTTCACCATCTTCCATCACTGGATACCTTACCAGAATATGGGAATGCAGGTCAACTTGCTTTTCGTTATATGCAATTATTACTTCTTCAGGTGAATAAAATTTGAATCCTTCACCTTTCATTATCCGCTCGCTGTCACTCTTGCGTCCTTTAGTCATATAATAAAGGCCTAAAACCATGTCCTGCGAAGGAACAGTAATAGGGGCTCCATTGGCTGGGTTAAGAATGTTGTGCGATGCAAGCATCAATACCTGGGCTTCCAGAATAGCAGCATTCCCTAGTGGAACGTGAACAGCCATCTGGTCACCATCAAAGTCGGCATTAAAAGCAGTACAAACAAGAGGGTGAAGCTGAATAGCTTTCCCTTCGATGAGTTTAGGCTGGAAGGCTTGAATACCTAAGCGGTGAAGTGTTGGTGCCCGGTTTAACATTACAGGATGCCCTTTCAGAATATTTTCAAGGATATCCCATACCACAGGGTCTTTGCGATCAACAATTTTTTTAGCTGATTTCACAGTTTTCACAATACCGCGTTCCAGCATTTTTCGTATAATAAACGGTTTAAAAAGCTCGGAAGCCATATCTTTAGGCAATCCACACTCATAAAGTTTAAGTTCAGGTCCAACCACAATTACCGAACGTCCGGAATAATCGACACGTTTTCCTAAAAGATTCTGACGGAACCGCCCCTGTTTTCCCTTTAGGCTATCACTCAATGATTTGAGGGCACGATTTGATTCAGTTTTAACCGAATTGGCTTTACGTGAATTGTCGAACAACGAATCAACAGCTTCCTGAAGCATACGTTTTTCATTACGCATGATTACATCCGGAGCTTTGATTTCGATTAGTCTTTTTAAACGGTTGTTGCGAATAATAACCCTACGGTAAAGATCATTGAGGTCGGAAGTGGCAAACCGTCCACCATCCAATGGCACAAGCGGCCTGAGTTCTGGTGGAATAACCGGTACGACTTTCACAATCATCCATTCGGGGTGGTTCTCAATACGTTTCTGAGCCTCCCGGAAGGCTTCAAACACCTGAAGACGTTTCAGTGCCTCTGCTTTACGTTGCTGAGAAGTTTCAGTACTGGCCTTATAGCGTAAGTCAAACGAATATTGGTCGAGATTGAGCCTGGCAAGAAGGTCGTATAATGCTTCGGCTCCCATCTTGGCAATGAATTTTTCAGGATCACTATCATCAAGAAGTTGGTTATCCTTAGGAAGCGATTCAATAATATCGAAGTACTCTTCTTCAGTAAGAAAATCGAGGTAATTAATTCCATCTGCTCCTTTAATTCCGGCATTGATAACTACATAGCGCTCGTAGTAAATAATCATGTCGAGCTTTTTGGTTTGCAATCCAAGCAAGGCGCCAATTTTATTTGGCAATGAACGGAAGAACCAAATGTGTGCCACCGGAACAACAAGCTGAATATGCCCCATACGCTCACGACGTACCTTTTTCTCGGTAACTTCTACTCCACAACGATCGCAAACAATGCCTTTGTAACGTATTCTTTTATATTTTCCGCAATGACATTCCCAATCTTTTACCGGGCCAAATATCCTTTCGCAGAACAAACCGTCCCGCTCGGGCTTATATGTGCGGTAGTTGATGGTTTCGGGTTTCAGCACCTCCCCGCTTGAGCGTTCCAGAATGGTTTCCGGAGATGCGAGGCTGATAGTGATCTTCGAGAAATTACTGTTAACTGTATTTTCTTTTCTGAAAGCCATATGTTATTTTTTTGTATTAACGTGTTGAAAAACTGATAATTGGAAAAGAGCAAGAACCACTTAGCTTTCAGATAACAACAAACGGATAATATCCGCGATGCTAACTAAAGCTGAATTCTAGTCTAATCAAAAGTGATATTCAGTCCCAGTCCTCTTAATTCATGAACCAATACATTGAATGATTCAGGAATCCCAGGTGTGGGCATATTATCTCCTTTTACAATTGCTTCGTATGCTTTGGCACGGCCAATAACATCATCAGACTTAACAGTAAGAATTTCCTGTAAAATATGTGCTGCTCCGAATGCTTCGAGAGCCCAGACTTCCATTTCTCCAAAGCGCTGGCCTCCAAACTGGGCTTTACCTCCCAGAGGCTGCTGTGTTATAAGCGAATATGGCCCGATGGAACGTGCATGCATCTTATCATCAACCATATGATGCAGTTTCAGCATGTAGATATATCCAACTGTTGCCGGCTGATCGAAACGTTCGCCGGTTCCTCCGTCATAAAGATAAATCCGCCCATTGCGTGGCAAACCGCTTTTATCCATCAATTGGTCAATCTGATCAGCAGTTGCACCATCGAAGATAGGTGTTTTATACGTTTGTCCAAGTTTGGCACCTGCCCATCCAAGTATGGTTTCATATATCTGACCAAGGTTCATACGTGATGGAACACCCAATGGATTCAGAACTATATCCACAGGAGTACCATCTTCAAGGAAAGGCATGTCCTCTTCCCTCACGATTCTAGCTACAATACCTTTGTTACCGTGGCGTCCGGCCATTTTATCCCCAACTTTAAGCTTACGCTTTTTGGCAACATAAACTTTTGCCATTTGTATGATTCCATTTGGAAGTTCGTCACCAACGGTAGCTACAAATTTTTTACGGTTATAAACACCTTGAATCTCCTTGTACTTGATTATGTAATTATTGATCAACTTCTTGATCAGTTCATTAACATCCTTGTCAGTAGTCCACTTATTAGGGTTAATATTTGTATAGTCAATGCCAGTAAGCATTTTCTGTGTAAACTTAACTTTCTTTGATATAATTTCCTCCTTAAAGTTATTATACACTCCCTGAGAAGTTTTGCCACTAACCATCACAGTCAGTTTATCTACCAGCTTAGTTTTGAGTTCGTGGGTATTCTTTGCAAACTCATCATCAAGAACTTTTACGATATCTTTTTCTTTGGCTTTTAGCTTTTTATCCTTTATTACACGACTAAATAGCTTTTTGCCAACAACTACACCTTTCATAGATGGAGGAGCCTTTAGTGAGGCATCTTTCACATCACCTGCTTTGTCGCCAAAAATTGCTCTGAGAAGTTTTTCCTCTGGAGTTGGATCGCTTTCGCCTTTAGGTGTGATTTTTCCGATAAGGATATCGCCTTCATTTACTTCCGCACCAATGCGAATAAGACCATTTTCGTCAAGGTCCTTAGTTGCTTCTGTACTTACATTGGGAATATCGTTTGTAAGTTCCTCCATCCCCCGCTTGGTATCGCGGACTTCAAGAGTAAATTCTTCAATATGAACAGAAGTGAAAATATCTTCTTTGACTACTTTCTCGGATATAACAATAGCATCCTCGAAATTATATCCTTTCCATGGCATAAAAGCAACCATCAGGTTACGGCCAAGAGCCAGCTCGCCTTTTTGGGTTGCATAACCTTCACAAAGAACCTGTCCTTTCTTTACTTTATCGCCTTTACGTACGATTGGCCTAAGATTCATACAGGTATTCTGGTTCGTTCGGGAGAACTTGATCAACTTATAGCTTTTAACGTCATCGTCGAAACTAACCAGGCGCTCTTCTTCCAATCGGGTATAACGTATTACAATTTCCGAAGCATCACAATACTCAACTAATCCATCACCTTCGGCATTAATAAGTACTCTGGAGTCCTGGGCAACATTAGCCTCTATACCTGTGCCAACGATTGGAGCTTCAGGATTAAGCAAAGGAACTGCCTGCCTCATCATATTTGAACCCATCAGTGCACGGTTAGCATCATCATGCTCAAGAAAAGGAATGAGTGATGCAGCTATTGATGCAATCTGGTTAGGGGCAATATCAATAAGGTCAACATTAGTTCTTTCAATAATTGGATAATCAGCGAGATATCTAACTTTAACTTTTTCCTCACTGAAGTTTCCAACTTCATCCATCAGCGTAGTTGCCTGCGCTATAATCTTGTTCTCTTCTTCCTCGGCACTCAGATAAATTGTTTCCGCAAGGTTTACTTTACCTTCAATAACCTGTTTATATGGGGTTTCTATGAAACCGAGTTTGTTTATTTTAGCATAAACACAAAGTGATGAGATAAGACCAATATTAGGACCTTCAGGAGTTTCAATGGTACATAACCGACCATAATGCGTATAGTGAACGTCGCGTACTTCAAAACCCGCACGCTCCCGGGATAAACCACCTGGGCCTAAAGCTGAAACCCTGCGCTTGTGTGTAAGTTCAGCAAGTGGGTTCGTTTGGTCCATGAACTGCGATAACTGGTTAGTCCCAAAGAATGAATTAATGACAGACGACAAAGTCTTGGCATTAATAAGATCAGTTGGAGTAAAGACTTCGTTATCACGAACATTCATTCTTTCACGGATAGTACGGGCCATACGGGCCAACCCAACACCAAACTGGTTAAATAGTTGTTCTCCAACAGTACGAACGCGTCGATTACTCAAGTGATCGATATCGTCAACTTCAGTTCGGGAATTGATGAGCCCGATAAGATATTTTATAATAGAAATGATATCCTCTTTTGTAAGAACCTTGGTGGTTATTGGGATATCAAGATTTAGCTTCTTGTTGATTCGATAACGTCCAACATCTCCTAAATCATAACGCTTGTCGGAGAAGAAAAGTTTATCGATAATGCCACGTGCAGTTTCTTCATCAGGTGGTTCAGCATTTCGCAATTGGCGATAAATATACTCAACCGCTTCCTTTGCCGAATTGGCTGTGTCTTTCTGCAAAGTATTGAAAATGATCATGAAATCTGAAGAATTCACGTCTTCTCTATGAAGCAATATGGCTTTAACCCCAGCATCCACAATCATATCGATGTGATGCTGATCAAGGACAGTTTCACGGTCAATGATAACTTCTGTACGTTCGATAGAAACAACTTCACCTGTATCCTCATCACCAAAATCCTCAATCCAGGTTTTCAAAACCCTGGCGGCCAGTTTCCTGCCAATCACCTTTTTAAGGCCTACTTTTGTTACCTTAATTTCCTCTGCAAGATCAAATATCTCCAGGATATCTTTATCACTTTCATACCCAATTGCCCTAAGCAAAGTGGTTACGGGCAATTTCTTCTTGCGGTCAATATAAGCATACATCACATTATTGATGTCGGTTGTAAACTCCATCCATGAACCTTTAAAAGGAATAATTCTGGCGGAAAACAACTGTTGGCCGTTTGCATGATAACTTGTGCCGAAGAATACTCCAGGCGACCTATGTAACTGCGAAACAACGACCCTTTCTGCCCCATTCACCACAAAGGTTCCTTTAGGGGTCATATAAGGAATCATTCCAAGATACACATCCTGGATAATTGTTTCGAAATCTTCATGCTCGGGATCCGTACAATAAAGTTTCAGTTTTGCTTTAAGCGGGACGCTGTATGTCAGTCCACGCTCGATACACTCCTCGATCGAGTACCTGGGAGGATCGATAAAATAATCCAGGAACTCCAGAACGAAGTTATTACGTGCATCAGTAATCGGGAAATTCTCTGAAAATACTTTGAACAAGCCCTCATTTACACGGTTGTCAGGATTAGTTTCCAACTGGAAAAAATCCTGAAACGATTTGAGCTGCACATCAAGAAAATCGGGATATTCGGATTGAATCCGAGTAGATGCGAAATTGGTTCTTTCTATTCTATTTGAAGCCAAGGTGCTAAGATTTAAGTTGAATAAACAAATAACATATATAAACAATTACTCCCGGCACGCTGCCAGGACAAAAACCAACATACTTACTTGCAACAAAATGCAAGTAAGTAGTTAGTTTAATGATAATTGTAAACAAGTATCATTATTTACTTTATCTCAACCTCTGCCCCAGCTTCTTCCAGTTGTTTTTTCAGTGCTTCTGCTTCATCTTTCGACACACCCTCTTTCAAGGTTTTTGGAGCAGCGTCAACCAGTTCCTTTGATTCTTTCAAACCAAGGCTGGTTAATTCTTTCACTAATTTTACAACTGCCAATTTCGATTGGCCAGCGGTTTTGATGATAACATCGAAGGTGCTTTTTTCTTCAACTGCTGCAACTTCGGCTCCACCAGCTGAAGCCATCATTACTGGGGCTGCTGCTGCTGGTTCAATACCATATTCGTCTTTTAAGATCTGAGCTAATTCGTTAACTTCCTTAACGGTTAAATTAACTAACTGTTCTGCGAAAGCTTTTAAGTCTGCCATTTTATTATTGTTTTAATTGTTTTAGAATGATTTGATTGTTTGATACCGTTAATCCCTTGTATTTACTCAGGCTTTTCCGATAATGTTTTAAGCACACCTGATAGTTTTTGACCACCTGATTGCAAAGCCGAGATAACGTTCTTAGCAGGCGATTGCAACAATGCAATAACGTCGGCAATCAGTTCGTTTTTCGACTTGATATTCATCAATGCTTCAAGCTGATTATCACCAACATAAGTCATCTCAGAAATAAACGCACCTTTCAGAATTGGTTTTGGTGCGGTTCTGCGAAACTCCTTAATTAATTTTGCTGGAATATTTCCTGTGTCAGCTATCATGATTGACGAAGCGCCCTTAAGCACATCATACAATGGCCCAAAATCCTTTTCCGACCTTTCCATTGCTTTGCGTAATAGCGTATTCTTGACTACTATTAATTTTACGTCACGCTTGAAACAAAGTCTGCGTAAGCGCGATGTAGTTGCAACATTAAGGTTGGAAATATCTGTTATATATAGGAAGTTTGTAGCCTTTATCTGCTCGGTAAGGGTATCAATCTGTTGATTCTTTTCTTCTTTTCTCATTACGAATGTCCTCTTGTTTTTGTGATACTTCGCTTAGCGAACTTAAGCAGTAGTAACTGATTTCTGATCAACGCGAATACCTGGGCTCATCGTACTCGACATGTAAATGCTCTTAACATAAGTGCCTTTTGCCGAGGAAGGTTTAAGTTTCATAATGGTATGCAAAATTTCTTTTGCATTCTCAATGATCTTTTCCTGATCGAATGAAACCTTGCCAATAGCCGCGTGAATAATTCCGAATTTGTCAACCTTGAAGTCTATCTTGCCAGCTTTTACTTCAGCAACAGCTTTACCAACATCCATGGTTACAGTTCCGGTTTTAGGATTGGGCATAAGCCCCCGAGGGCCGAGAATACGACCAAGGGCACCCACTTTGGGCATAATGGTAGGCATGGTGATAATTACATCAACATCAGTCCAACCATCTTTTATTTTAGTAATGTATTCGTCAAGTCCAACAAAATCAGCTCCTGCTAATGTTGCTTCTTCTTCTTTATCGGGTGTGCAAAGCACTAATACCCTTACGGTTTTTCCGGTTCCATGCGGTAGCGTTACAATCCCTCTAACCATTTGATTGGCCTTTCGGGGGTCAACACCTAAACGTACATCGATATCTACCGAAGAATCAAACTTTGTGGTAGTGATATCTTTGACGATCCGGGCTGCATCTGAAAGGGAATAAACAGTATCCTTGTCGAACTTAGCCAGAACTTCTTTCCGTTTTTTCGTCAATTTAGTCATTTCGTCTCGTGTTTTGAATAAATTATGATTGCCAACTCAGCTTGAACCAGGCGATTGCCTGTTTACTTATGCTAAAGAAGGTGCATCACCTTTAACTGTTATACCCATGCTGCGGGCCGTACCGGCAACCATTTTCATGGCTGATTCGATGGTGAAAGCGTTTAAATCTGTCATCTTCACTTCGGCAATTTCCCGTACCTGGTCCCAGGTAACTGAACCAACTTTATTACGGTTTGGTTCAGGTGATCCACTCTTCAGCTTTGTAGCTTCGAGCAATTGAACAGCAACAGGAGGGGTTTTTAGAATAAATTCAAACGACTTGTCTTTGAAAACAGTAATAATAACTGGTATTACTTTACCAGCTGATTCCTGTGTACGGGCGTTGAATTGTTTGCAAAATTCCATAATATTAACACCTTTCGAACCTAGTGCTGGCCCGATTGGGGGAGATGGATTTGCTGTTCCTCCTTTTATCTGTAGTTTGATTAATGCACTTACTTCTTTTGCCATTTTACATTAGCTTGTTAAATTAGTAAATCGCAGTTTCCCAATTATTATTCTTTGGATACCTGCATAAATCCTAATTCGAGCGGAGTTTTACGCCCGAATATTTTCACCATCACTTTCAGCTTCTTCTTCTCCTGGTTAATCTCCTCAATAACGCCGCTGAAACTGTTGAAAGGACCATCAATTACTGTAACCGATTCACCAACAATAAATGGGATATTGAGTTCGGCGCCTTGCTCAGAAAGCTCATCCACCTTACCTAGAATCCTATTTACTTCGGCCTGCCGTAATGGTATTGGTTCATTTTTTGAACCAAGAAATCCTAAAACACCAGGAACATTTTTAATAGTATGCTGAACCTCGCCCACCAGAATTGCTTCAATCAAAACATAGCCTGGAAAGTAATTTCTTTCCTTGCTAACTTTTTTGCCGTTGCGCACCTGGTAAAACTTTTCGGTAGGAATAAGAATCTGTGAAATATACTCCTGCATATTAAGCCGGCTAATTTCACTTTCAAGGTATTGTTTTACCTTTTTCTCATTCCCGCTTATGGCTCTTACCACATACCACTTTTTCACTTGCTCGCCCATACCGGATAAAGAATTGAACAGGTTTTAATCGGGTAACAAAATATTAGATAAGCGATTGCGACACTATTAAAACATAAGATAAAACTGTTTTAACAATATCTGAAATGTCTCGTCCATCAGAAAAACGACTAAAGCGATTATCAGGGAAGCAATGGACACGACTATGGCACTATTCTGTAGCTCACTCCAGGTAGGCCAGGATACTTTATGCATGAGTTCATCATAACTCTCTGTGATGTACTCGGTAACTTTATTATTTGCCATCGGTAATCTAATATTTTTTTGCACGGGTGGTAGGAGTCGAACCCACAGCCTACGGTTTTGGAGACCGCCACTCTACCAATTGAGCTACACCCGTGTATCTCCTCGCCTGGCACCTGACGGTCAGGGTCAAGCTGCGAAATGTTTAATTATATGCAAGTAAAGGCATCCGGAATTATACGGAATACCCTCACTATACCAATTCTTACAACCAAATTAGTCAAGTATCTGCGTTACTTGTCCTGCACCAACTGTTCTTCCACCCTCGCGGATTGCGAAACGAAGATTCAGGTTCAATGCAATTTCTGCTATCAACTCAACAGTAATCGTAATATTGTCGCCAGGCATAATCATTTCTACTCCTGCGGGCAGAGTAATCTCACCTGTAACGTCAGTTGTTCTGAAATAGAACTGCGGACGGTATTTATTATGGAATGGGGTATGACGTCCACCTTCTTCTTTTTTCAGGATATAAACCTCTGCCTGGAATTTCTTATGCGGTTTAACAGAACCTGGTTTAGCAATAACCATACCCCTGCGGATAGCATCTTTATCAATTCCACGAAGAAGCAGACCGGCGTTATCGCCAGCTTCGCCTTGATCGAGCAGTTTGCGGAACATTTCCACACCAGTACAAACGGATTTAAGCTTCTCGTCACTCATACCGATGATTTCAACAGGATCACCAACGTGAATAACGCCAGATTCAATTCTTCCGGTTGCAACTGTACCACGGCCTGTGATAGAGAAAACATCTTCAACCGGCATTAGGAAGTCTTTATCCCTTGCGCGGGTTGGCAATGGAATATAGGTATCAACAGCATCCATAAGTTCCATGATTTTTTCAACCCATTTTGGATCTTTATTTAATCCACCAAGAGCAGAGCCACGGATAATAGGTGTTGTGTCTCCATCAAAACCATAAAATGATAACCGCTCACGGATTTCCATTTCAACGAGATCGAGAAGTTCTTCATCATCAACAAGGTCAACCTTGTTCATGAATACTACCATCTTAGGAACACCTACCTGGCGTGCAAGAAGGATATGCTCATTAGTTTGAGGCATTGGTCCGTCAGTTGCAGCAACAACGAGGATAGCACCATCCATCTGGGCGGCACCTGTTACCATGTTCTTGATGTAGTCGGCATGACCAGGGCAGTCAACGTGAGCATAATGCCTGAGGGCTGTCTGGTACTCAACGTGAGCAGTGTTAATCGTGATACCCCTGGCTTTTTCTTCAGGAGCATTGTCAATTGAATCAA
>CAZEDO010000115.1:5207-10673 GCA_964511085.1 uncultured Lentimicrobiaceae bacterium | reverse complement strand
AAGGTTTTTCACGGCGAACATATTTCTTTGGGCCGGTATCCTCTGTGCCGGATGATTCCCTGCGCTCGTAAGGGCGATTACTACGTTCACGTGGTGCAGAAGAATCTTTATCAGAAGAAAAAGGTTTTTCACGGCGAACATATTTCTTTGGGCCGGTATCCTCTGTGCCGGATGAATCTCTGCGCTCGTAAGGGCGATTACTACGTTCACGTGGTGCGGAAGTATCTCTGGCGGAAGAAAAGGGTTTGTCGCGTCTCATATACTTTGATGGACCTTTGTCAAAAGCACCTGCTGAATCCTTCTCCTTGTATGGACGATCTCCATGTTCGCGCGAAGCGGCACTATCTTTTCCTGCCGAAAATGGATTATCCCGACGAGGGTATTTTGAAGGGCCTCTTCCACTGGTTCTGAAAGCATCACCCTGATCAGATGGTCTGCCGCCGGAATGCTCACGCGGAGCGAATGATGAACTATCCTTGTTTGCCGCAAAAGGTTTGTTTCTCCGTGAAAACGGGGAATCAGAAGTGTCTTTTGATCTTCCGGAATTGCTTACAGATGAGGATTTCCCAGCCGGTCGCCCACGTTTTGGTGAAGAAGAATCGCGGAAAGCAGATTTGCCGGTACCGGCCGAACGGCCACGCCCGGCAGTGCCTTTACCGGCCGACGGACGCTTATTGTCTTTGTTACGCATTAATTGTTTTTTGAAATGGCAAAGGTACGCATTTGACGAATGCCAATTACTTAAATATCAATCTGTGACAGTTAAAGAGAAATGGCTGATGCTTCGAAAGTAATGGAACTGAAAATTGCTAATCTTCCAAAAATCCGTATTTCCCACCGTTGAAATCATCAATGGCTTGCTGCAATTCTTCCTCTGTATTCATCAGGAACGGACCATATTGCGCCACAGGTTCATGAATTGGCTCTCCGTTTAAAACCAATATCATACTGTTTTCCAGAGACTCAATTTTTATTCCGGTTCCTGCATTTTTGAATAATACAAAATGATCAGCTGCCACAGTTTCTATATCGTTAATTAACACTTTTCCTTCGATAATTAACAGACCGGTATTGTATGGCTCGGGGAAATCCATTTCAATCCGGGCTTTGTTATTCAGGCGAATATCAAATAGATTTATAGGAGTAAATGTGCTTGCTTGTCCCTTTATGCCATTGTATTCCCCGGCAATAACATAAACCTCACCACCATCATTATCCAACTTATATTTCCCCATTTGTTCATGCAGCAAAGGCTGGTATTTTGGTGGTGACATCTTGTCCTTTGCAGGCAGGTTGACCCACAACTGAACCATCTGGAATAAACCTCCTTTTTGGCTGTAAGATTTTTCGTGGTATTCTTTGTGAAGTATACCCGAAGCTGCTGTCATCCATTGTACATCCCCTTCGCCAATTATCCCGCTATTTCCGGCACTGTCGTGATGAGCCACTCTCCCGTGATAAGCAATGGTCACAGTTTCGAAACCCCTGTGCGGGTGTACACCAACTCCCCGTGGTATTTCACTGGGCAGAAATTCCATTTTAGCATTGTAATCCATCAGGAAGAAAGGGCTCATCCGATCATCTGATCGTATGCCATGCGGAAAGAAGTTATGTACCCTAAAACCATTGCCAACCATATGAGCTGGTGGCGGAGTTATTATTGACTCTATTTCTTTGAAGATTTTCATTTAAATAATTTTAATCCTTTTTTATAGTCCGGTAATATTTTGCAAACAACTAATTGTCAGTATACTGCAAAAGTTAATGCCAATCTTTTATAATACTGATAATCCGGGCTTTGCTCCTTTGCGTCTTTATTCGCTGCGCTCATGAGAACGCTTCGCTAAGTTCGCTGCGCTCATGAGAACGCTTCGCTAAGTTGCGAGAAAAAAATACCGGAGTATTAATTTATCCATAATCACTTTATTCATTTTCAATTCTCACTTTCCCATGCAGGCTTACCGCCGCTTTTATCGAACCGGGAGTAAGATACAGTTGCTGCACTTCAAAATTGTCCACCTTGCCTGTGAGGAAGAAGCCATTGGCAAGCCGATAATGAGCAATACTTTGCTGAATGGCTTCCTGTGTTTCGCTTATTTGCTTCGCGACCGGATATACACATTTCTTTTCGATAGCCGATTTTATACCACCTTTCAATATCCATCCTGCTGATTTTACCATTACGTTTTTTGTGCGTACTTCGAAATCGAAATTACTAATACGAATACTCGAATCTGCCTTATTAAAAACAGGTTTCCCTTTAAAATAAAGTTTGCCGGTGAGGCTTCCGGTAACTTCCGTTTGTAGAATCATTTCGTTGTCGTTTCCGTAAACGCTTATATTGTTTATTGTAATGCTCCGCTTTCCTTCCGTAAAGGTTTTATGCAACAGATTTTTCTGCGATATTGAATCAATGAATACGTACGGAATATCCGCAACCATGTTCACAATTGTGTTTTCACTAAGCGTATTAACAATCCTGAGATCGGGAAGTTTTGGATTTACTTTAATCTCCGGTTGTTTTCCTATAGAACACATTACCAGCGATTGTATGGCAGCCACCTGGCGGATTTTCCCGTTTTTCCCCATCAGGGGCATAGCCTGCACATCGGTTGGCTGCACAGTAAGCCACAGGCGGTATTCAGGTGAAAGGTTAACTGGTGCCTGCACATCTGTCCAGGCTTGTTTTGCGTACGGACGGAGGTCAAGGCTTTCCTTAAAGCCTTTGTCCACGGCCGCGCTAACGGTTTTAAGGTTGTATTGCAGGATGAGATCGGCAATAAATGTGATGGGAACATCAACTGGTCCGATTTTGAGTACCGGCGAACTAATCCATTCGTATCCATCGGATTCCGTCTTTGTGCCAATACTCCAATCGGGATTCAGTGTGATTTTGGTGCGAAATTTTAGTGCAATCTCAGCATTTAGCTCACGATAATCAGAAATGGACATCCCAAACTTTTCAATTTTCCATCCGGCTTTAATCCAGAGTTTGAGTGGCACCCGGTAGGAAAGCTGATCGTTGGCAAACGCAATTTTAATATTATCCTTCTTCCAGGCTTTAACCATCAGGTTGTCGCCACCGTTGTTGTCGAGGCTGTTGTCCTCGTATATCAGGCCGCTTAACTGTTTATTGAGCATTGTTTCAACTGCAGTAATGTCAATTTCCAACGGGAGACATATGGTTGAAATCTGTGGCTTGTAATCTGGTGTGAGATAGGTTTCCGGCGGACGTGTTGGTTCAATGGTTTTGCAGGCTCCAAGAGCCAGAATAAGTAAAAAGAACAAACCTGCCTGGAAAAATTGGTGTTTCTTCATGATAAAATTGAAATTTGAAATTAAACGTCAAAATTACTCAGAAAGAGGCATCGCGGTACCGGAAAGAAATCTGAAAATTCAGAAGCGTATTATCTTCTCTACTTTATTGCGGCGGATGTATCCGCGAATGATTTGCCGGATGTCGCGGTTGTCAGGATAAGCACGGACATATTCCCGGATAGTATCCACTTGTTGAATCGCTTCGTCAAGAGGAATAAATCCAAACCCCGCATATTTCCCGTTTTCTATCATCACAACAGAGCGTTCGTCGTCATGACGCCCTTTATCAACTACTATAAAATTCCGGCTTCCAAAATCAAATTGTTTAAGGGCATCATTTACGCGGTAATTGTATTCTTCGGCCGGCTCTTCGCCGATACAGGCTCCTGCGCAAGCCCTTATCCCATGCTGAAAACAAGCACCCTGCGCATCATACAGTCCGCAAAGTTTCTGGCAAAGGCCATAGGCTTCAGCCAGGGAAAACAGGAATTCCTTTGCTTCGGCCTGTGTGGAAAAAGTGGTGGCAGGATCAGGCCTGCTGTTAACTTCGGCAATAGTAAGGTTTTGATATCCGAAAATATCAGTGTAACTGAATAATCCGAAATTGAACAAGGCACGGCGTTGCATGCGGTTGAAAAGTGGTTTCAGTTTTTTTATTTCGTCCGATTCCATTAAAAGTGCCAGTAATTCACTTCCTGTTTGTTCAAAAGTGATGTCGGCAATCTTTTCTTTCATAGCTATAGCCTTTGTACCTGACTGGTTGCTGAAATGCGACAGCACACGGCTGTGTATATTCCTGCTTTTTCCCACATAGATTACATTGCCTTTTTCATCATAAAAATAGTATACACCTGGTGCTTCGGGCAGGGTGGAAAACAGTGCCCTGTTAAGTGCCGGATTCACCGCCCCTGATGGCATACCACATAGCGAAGGATCTACCGAAAGCAGCTTTTCAAGAACTTTAACAGTTGCCTCGGCATCACCGGCTGCGCGGTGGCGGTTCCGTATGTCGATTCCCAGGTCGCTGCAAAGATTCCCAAGGCTATAGGACCGGTGACCGGGTATCAGTTTCCGGCTGAGTTTAACAGTACAAAGTGTTTTTCGGTTAAAGGAATATCCAAGGCGCTTGTATTCCAGCCGTACAAAGTTGTAATCGAAATTAGCATTATGGGCCACAAAAACACGTCCTTCCGTCATTTCGATGATTTCTTTTGCTACTTCATAAAACTTAGGAGCATCCCGCACCATCTCATCCGTAATACCGGTAAGTCTTGAAATCATAAAAGGAATTGGCTTTTCGGGATTTATCAGCGTGCTGTAATGCCCTGTAATCTGTTTGCCATCGAACTGGTATATTGCTATCTCGGTAAGCTTTTCATTAAAAGCATTACCACCGGTAGTTTCAACATCAATAATAGCATACATGAAGTTCCTGCTTTACTTTTCCGAACGAAATTGAATTGGGATTACGGACGATAAATGTACCAAAAAAGAAGCACCAGCCGCTAAAGAGTTACATCCAGTTATAATATTCTGTTTTCTCAGAGTAGCTAATGAAATTTTTGACAGACCCAATAATTTTTTATAACAGCCAAAGGGTCTGTAGTATTGAAGAAGTACAATGGACAGGCAACCTTTGCCCGAAAGGGTTAAACTTCATTCCAAAAATCAAACAGGAACTTCTCATCATAATCGATCTCAAATTTTTCCAGAAACTTAATATATTCTTGTTTGAATGTAATTTTTTCATGATGTTTTTCCTGATTCAATATATATTTATACACATCGTCTAGTTGAGACCTGCTATATGTAAAGCCACCATACCCTTCCTGCCAAGAAAATTTCCCTATACTTAGTTTTTCTTTGTTGATGAATAAAGTGGTACTCCTCTTTATGTCATGAATAGTATCGGATATTGATTTCGAAGGATTCAGACCAATAATAACATGCACATGATCTGAAACTCCATTAATAATAATTGATTTGTGGTTCATCTCGGTAACAATGCCACTCATATATTCAAAGACCCGTTTTCGAATATTCCTGTTAAGAGCTGCTTCGCGGTTTCTAACTGCAAAAACAAGCTGAACATATAATTGAGTGAAGGTTCCTGGTTTCATCTTATTTGATGTTTATCCCCTACGGGGA
>CAZEDO010000115.1:0-5107 GCA_964511085.1 uncultured Lentimicrobiaceae bacterium | reverse complement strand
AATTGTTCATTTATCATTTTAGCTTTACAACACTTTAACCGCTATGCGGTATAAATATTTATGAGTTAAATATACAAAATAACCGGGTAATGTTTATCCTGAAAATCAAAACGATTACTTCTATCCGATATAGAGTCCTTGAAAGCTTGAATTCGTCTCAATATGATATTGCAAATGCCCGTAGGGCATTTGGTATTGTAAAACTGTTTCATCTTATTTGATGTTTATCCCCTACGGGGAAATTGTTCATTTATCATTTTAGCTTTACAACACTTTAACCGCTATGCGGTATAAAAATTCAAGAGTTAAATATACAAAATAACCGGGTAATGTTTATCCTGAAAATCAAAACAATTGCTGCTAGCGGATATAGAGCTCTTGATAGTTTGAACCAGCAAATGATACTATTGTAAATGCCCTACGGGCATTAAGTATTGTAGAAATAAAAGAAAGGACAATCTTTACCCCGTAGGGGTTAAACATTATTTGCAAAGTCAAAAAAGCCAGATGGAAACTCCCCTGGCTTATTCCTTCTCTAAATAATTGAAAATCTTATAAATGCTGCCCCAGATTCATTTTGATCCTCGAAGTGAGAATATCAATTGCCACATGGTTTGCCCCGCCCTGCGGAACAATTATATCTGCATACCGCTTGGTAGGTTCAATAAACTGAAGATGCATGGGTTTTACATATTTCTCGTAATGTTCGAGCACCTGAACAAATGAACGCCCACGTTCTTCAATATCTCTGCGGATAACGCGCATCAGGCGGTCATCGCCATCGGCATCCACATAAACCTTAATGTCCATTCGGTCGCGCATACGCGGATTTGAAAGGATAAGAATTCCTTCCACAATAATTACTTCTTTGGGAGCGACGGGAATAGTTTCCTTCGCCCTGGCACAAGTGAGGTAGGAATATATTGGCATTTCAACCGCTTGACCTTCCCGCAGTGCATCCAGATGTTTTATCAAAAGGCCAAACTCAATAGACGAAGGATGGTCAAAATTTATCTTGCTCCTTTCTTCCGGGGTTTTATGTCCGTTATCCCTGTAATAAGCATCCTGCGAAATAACTGCCACAGAGTCTTTCGGCAATTTTTTAACGATCTGGCGAACAACAGTTGACTTTCCGCAACCCGAACCACCTGCAATTCCTATTATCAGCATATCTCTTATTTTTTAGAACAGGAAACTCAGCATTACCCCTGCTGCAATTGCGCTTCCGATCAGCCCGGCCATATTCGGACCTGTGGCATGTATCAGCAGGTGATTTGTTTTGTCATATTCCAAACCAACAATCTGCGAAACGCGCGCACTATCAGGAACTGCTGCAACACCTGCATTTCCGATGAGCGGGTTTATCTTATTCCCTTCTTTCAGAAACACGTTCATCACCTTCACAAAAAGCACACCGCCAAAAGTAGCAACAATAAAGGCAACAATGCCCAATAAAAATACAATTACCGATTTTGTTGTTAAAAATGTAGTTGCCTGAGTGGATGCGCCAATCGTAAGCCCGATAAGGATTGTTACAATATCGATCATGGGTCCTTTAACCGTTTCGGCCAGGCGTTTGGTTACTGTACTTTCCTTGAGCAGGTTGCCAAAAAAGAGCATTCCCAGAAGAGGCAATGCCGCCGGAACTATGAAACACGTAAGCAGAAGCCCGATAATCGGGAACATCGTTTTTTCTAGTTTCGAAACTGTCCGGAGTGGTTTCATGCGGATTAATCGTTCCTTTTTGGTAGTAAGCAACTTCATAATACGTGGCTGAATCACAGGCACAATGGCCATGTAGCAATATGCAGAAATAGCTATAATCCCGATCATTCCCGGGGCCAGTTTGGAAGCCAGGAATAAGGCTGTAGGACCATCGGCAGCACCGATAATTCCTATTGCCCCGGCTTCTGCCGGCAGGAACCCAAGCGCCAGCGCACCGGCATAAGCGCCAAAAATTCCTATCTGGGAGGCAATACCGACCAGGATAAGTTTTGGATTGGAGATTACAGACGAAAAATCCGTCATGGCCCCAATACCTAAAAAGATGAGTGGCGGAAAAACCCCGGACAACAGACCTGAATAGAGGTAGTTGAGCACACTTCCGCTCTGATGAATGCCTATCTGCAGGTTTTGCGGATCGCCGTATGCGATATGTTCAAATCCTGAAAACGGGATATTCCCCAACAGTATTCCAAATCCAATAGGCACCAACAGCATTGGTGCGTATTCCTTTGCAATAGCCATGTAAATAAATGCCAGGCCCACAACTATCATCAGCACATGACCCCATGTGAAATTGGCGAACGATGTAGTGTTCACGAACCCGCCAAGATGTTCGCTCATTAGTGCCCAGGTTACTGAAGTATCCATCATTTTTATCCTATTACGATAAGTACATCGCCTTCCATCACCTGATCACCTTGCTTCACCTTGATTGAAGTAATTGTTCCTTCTTTATCGGCGTTTATGTTGTTCTCCATTTTCATGGCTTCCAGCGAGATCAGCTTCTGCCCTATTTTTACTGAATCCCCTTCTTTCACATGAAGCGTAAGGATTATTCCCGGCAAAGGTGACTTAATACTTCCGCTTCCCTTTGGAGCCGACGGACTGCTGGTCTTGGAAACTGACGGATGAGAATCAGTGGATGGAACAGCTACTGTACGGACTAACTTCGGCGTTTTTGTGATAGGAATACTCCTGTCAACCTCCACCTTGTAAACAGTTCCATTAATATCCACTTCGGCAATATTCTCATCAATACCAAGGATATCCGCTTCGTACTGATTACCATTAATAGTGAACTTAAATTTCTTCATATGCTGATAAGAATTGACCTGATTTCTAATTGACCTAATTTCTAATTGATCTAATTTCTAATTTTCGCTTCAACAGAGGGCACTGAGCACCGGGCACTTCTATTTCGGCGTTTTCGTTAAGCCATAAATTTTCGAACTCCATGGAGAATAGGTCCTTGCCACCTTCTTCATTGTAATTACTGCATCTTCATTATCATGCAGCTGGGTCCTGTACAGGTGAAGTGCCAGCGCGATTGCAGCATTCACCTCTCCCGGAATCTCTCCTTCATTTGGCACACCTGAATTCAGCGGCGGCACGGCCTTTTTCTTAAATTCCATGCCATACAGTTTTGCCACATACTTAAAAGTGACATACAGCATGATGAGTGCTGCAAGCACTACCGCCATGGCAATCATTGTCATGGCAACTCCATGTGGGTCTGCAGCCCCGAATGCTTTGGCCGGTTCATGTGCCAGTGGCGCTGCAGCCTGTACCTGTAATAGAATACTATTGATCATAAACCCGGTTATAAAGGAATATTCGAATGCTTCTTAGGCGGATTAACATCCTTTTTGGTTGCCAGCGCCTGCAAAGCCCTTATCACCCTGAAGCGTGTGTTTCGCGGCTCAATCACGTCGTCGATAAAACCATATTTTGCTGCGTCGTACGGGTTGGCAAATTTGGTCTTATAATCTTCCATGCTCTGGCGTTTGAATTCTTCGCGTTCAGCATCATCCGTAAATTCAGCAAGTTTCTTATTAAACAGCACTTCAATAGCTCCTTTAGGGCCCATCACCGCAATTTCGGCTGTTGGCCACGCGTAATTGATATCGCCCCGCAAGTGCTTGCTGCTCATCACGTCGTAAGCGCCACCATAGGCTTTGCGCAGAATAACGGTAATTTTCGGGACGGTGGCTTCGCCATAAGCAAACAAAAGTTTTGCTCCATGGATAATGATTCCGCCATACTCCTGTGCCGTACCCGGCAGAAAGCCCGGAACATCCACAAGCGTGAGGATAGGAATATTGAACGCATCGCAGAAACGAACGAAACGCGCCGCTTTGCGCGAAGCATTAATATCCAGCACACCCGCCAGGTAGTTCGGCTGGTTGGCAACAATGCCTACAGGCATCCCGTTAAATTTAGCATACCCTATGCAGATGTTGGGTGCGTAATGCCGGTGTATCTCCATAAACTCGCCGTTGTCGGCTATGGCATATATCACATCCTTCACATCGTAAGGCTTGTTCGGATTATCGGGTATAAAATAGTTGAGCGATTCCTCCAGCCGGTCGATAGGATCGTCGCAAGTTGAAATCGGTGGATCTTCCAGGTTGTTCTGTGGCAGGTAGCTCAGCAGTTTGCGGATAAGCTGCATGCCTTCCTGTTCGTCCTCCGCAATAAAATGCGACACGCCCGATTTGGACCCGTGCACGGTGGCACCGCCAAGTTCATCGTCGGTAACAACTTCGCCGGTAACAGTTTTTACAACTTTAGGACCTGTTACGAACATATAGCTGTTCTTCTTGCTCATGATGATAAAATCGGTGAGCGCCGGCGAATACACCGCGCCACCGGCACATGGGCCGAATATGGCCGATATCTGCGGAATAACGCCCGAAGCAAGGATGTTGCGCTCGAATATTTCGGCATACCCGGCAAGGCTCTGCACGCCTTCCTGAATACGCGCCCCGCCACTGTCGTTAATACCGATGAGTGGTGCGCCCACTTTCATGGCCTGGTCCATCACCTTGCAAATCTTTTTGGCGAAGGTTTCTGAGAGCGATCCTCCGAATACAGTGAAATCCTGCGAAAACACATAAACGATCCGCCCGTCGATGGTTCCGTAGCCGGTTACAACGCCATCCGAAAGGTAATGCTCTTTCTCCAGGCCGAATTCCACGCAACGGTGCTCCACAAACATGTCGAATTCTTCAAAACTACCTTCGTCCAGCAGCAGTTCGATGCGTTCACGGGCGGTGAGTTTTCCCTTTTTATGCTGCGAATCGATGCGTTTTTGTCCTCCCCCGAGTTTCGCCAGTTCGCGCTTGTCGAGGAGTTCTTTAATTTTATCTTCTATGGCCATTCGGTGAGTATAAAGTTCTTAAAGTAGAAAGTTCTTAAAGTAGAAAGTTTATAAAGTTCATAAAGTAGCAGGTGTTAAGGTTGGGTTAAACTACATTTGATCATGAATCTTTATAGTAATGTCATTTTGATTTAAGAACAAGGATTAACGATTTACGAAGTATGAAGTATGGACAGTTATAGGTTTCTGATTACTTCTAAAATTAAAAATCGTTGTTCCTTG
>CAZEDO010000114.1:0-10930 GCA_964511085.1 uncultured Lentimicrobiaceae bacterium | reverse complement strand
CTATCCCTTCGACTATCCCTTCGACTCCGCTCAGGGTGACAGTGGTTCTAATTTCTAATTTCTAATTTCTAATTTCTAATTTCTAATACCTATTATTCACTTCGTTCATGAGACCGGTATGCTAAGTTGCCTATTTCCTGCTTTGTAAAAATCCCTTGGGGCTGAAGGCATCCCTACATTCATAGAGAGTACCTTCAACCTCTGTAGCATGTCCGAGTGTTTGCGAGGGGGCGATGCAGTTTTTGTAAAAGTATCAAGGGACAATTTATTTTTATTGTGATCGGCATGAAGGTCTTTTCCACGAATTGCGGTTTTGTTTGCTCCTGCCAGCGGTGTGTAGTTCATCAAGTAGAAAGTTTATAAAGTAGAAAGTTCATCAAGTAGAAGGTTCATAAAGTTCATAATATGAATTTGATATAATATTCCATCAGGATGCCTGGTTTTGCATATTATATATATTGAAATAATTTCCCATGTATTTATTTGTCAGAGCTATTATCTGGCTTACTTCCAGCGGTTTTTCGAGGTATTCATTGAAGCCACATGCTAATGCTTCTTTTTTTTCTTTTGCGCTGGCAATGTATGATTGGGCTATAACAGGCACGTCGGGCATAAATACCCTTATCAGACTGGCGGCTTCAAAACCATCCATTTTAGGCATATTAAGATCCATTATTACCATGTCAATTTCTTCCACGGCCTTACAGGTTTGTAATGCTTCAAGCCCATTTCTTACCCAAATTAGATTAACATGTAAGCCAGCGAACAATTCGGACATGAGTAAATAATTATGCTTCACATCTTCAGCAATAATTATGTTATTCCGGTTAGTACTCACACTGAATTGCTTATCTGTTGATGGCTCGTCAACCTGCTTTTTGAGCCTGGTTATAGGAAAATAAGGGATTGAAAAATAAAATACCGAGCCTTTTCCTGGTTCTGATTTCAGCCAAATCTTACCTCCCATAAGTTCGACATAAGCTTTTGAGATAGAGAGACCCAGCCCCAGTCCCCTGCCGCCGTTTTCGTTGGAAAGGACAACTTCCACTTGTTTAAACCGGTCGAAGATATCGTTATACTTATCATTGGAAATGCCAACGCCGGTATCTTCCACATAAAATTCAAGTGTTCGGTTCTTTAAAGTGTAACCAAAACTTATGCTTCCCTGCAGTGTAAACTTTAAGGAATTGTTCAAAAGATTTGTGATGATTTGAATGAGTTTGGTTTCGTCGGAAATGATGATGGCTTGTTCGTCAGAAAGTGGAATATTGAGTTTCAGTTCAATATTTTTCTTGGCTACTTTTATTTTATATTGTTCATAAATATCACATAGCAAGGGATTTAGATTAGTTTTTCCCGATCGCAAAACTTCCTTTCCTGCTTCCAGTTCGGAAATATTTATGATATCTTCGAGAATAGTAAGTAAATGATTTCCCGATTTACGAATTATGTCGGAGTATGTCGTCCGTGTATCGTTAGCTATATCCGGCTCATTCAATAAATCGGAAAAACCGAGTATGGCATTCATGGGTGTACGAATCTCATGCGAAATATTCTGGAGAAAAGCCGTTTTTAGCCTATCGCTTTCTTCGGCCTTTAAAAGGGCAATTGAAAGATCCTGCATGGCTTTTTTGCGTTGCAGAGATATGCTGATCTGATGGGCAATAAATTCGAGCATATCCAAATCTTTTGCTTCATAAGCATCTGCTTTGTCGAAACTCTGAACAACAAGTGCACCTATAACCCTGCCATCCACTTCCAGCGGAACGCCAAGCCACAACCGCGCAATGGGGCTAAAGTGCCCAATCTTTCCAAGCCGGATTAATTCCTGAATCTCTTTCTTATTGATCAATAACTTCATCCTGTTTTTTACCACATAAGCTGTTAAAGATTTGTCGGCAGGGTAGCTGTTCATCTCATCCTTCTCTTCCTTCTCATCTTTATCTGTAATATAAGGTGTAGAAAGGAAATCGGAGGCTTCGTCGTAGAATGCAATGTAAAAGTTTTTAGTATCGAGCAATTTCCCGAGTTCAAACTGGACTATTGAGATAAGTTCTTCGATATCTCTGGTAACCAGTACAGCATTGGAAATACTGAAGAGCACCTGTTGTATGAGTTCCGAACGTTTGCGCTCAATAATTTCTTCTACCAATTGCCTGTTAGTAACCTCAAGGCTGTTTTTGGCCTCCACGGCATCTTCCATCATGCTTAACGTTGCAATGCGCGAAGCAATCAGATCCTCGTTGGCAAGCATCAATTTTGATGTACGTTCGTTATCGCGGTTTTCTGAATCACACTGCGCTTGCCGCAATTCATTTTCTGTATTTATAAGCGTGGATATGTCGTAAGCAATAAGGAATACTTTTTCGGAAGCCTTTTCTTCAGGAAATGAATGAACAGAGAGGCGGAGCATAACAGGAGAACCGCCTTTTTCGGGCAGGCATAAAATGTCGATGGATTTTTCCTGTTGTTTTTCCGATTTGTAGATACTCTCTAATTTTGTCCTATCATCAGGCAGTACATAGCTGTCCAGTTGCGAACCGATCACTGCTTCAACCGTACTGTTGAGCAGTTGGGCAAACCGTTTGTTGCAATAAAGAATTATTCTCCCGGTGGAGAGTGTAAGTGCTCCTTCATTTAACCCATCCATGAAGGTGTGGTAAAAATATTCGGAGGAAGTCTGAAGATAATAATTGTCAATTTTAGCCCGCCTTTCTATCTCATTGAATGAGCGCTTGCCTTTCAGCGAATCTTCTATTTCTGCTAATTGAAGATTTACTGCCAGGTTCTTGAGAAAGAGCTGTTCCCTTGTAGTAATTACGTTATGCTTTGCCATAAAGTTCTACTCTTTAATTATAATTATACATCATGATTTTTTAACACAATTCCATTTGGTTCAAATAGCCTATAAATTTGTTGAGATCATCTTTTTTATTAAATACCATATCCACTCCCGAATTTTGAAATTGCCTGATATATTTGAGCTCAATTGTTTCGGTAAGTACTAATAATTTTGGATGTTTAATGTCGTTTTTCAAAGCCTGCAGTATTTTAAGATTATTCCTGCCTGGAAAATCAATATCTATTACAATTACATCCGGCTTCTCTTCCAATGCAATTTTTTGCACATCATTAAGTTCATCTACAAATGCAACTAATGAGATATAACCTAAATCTGAAAACAATCTGGTCAGTCGTTTTCTAAGTATTGGCGACCTTTCCGAGATAAGTAGTCTCATAATTGCTTATGAATAATTTTAGTAATGAACAGATGTAAAGATAGTCGCCCATATCTGTATCGCGTATAGTTGAAATATGATAAAACCTGTAAAGGAAAGGGCTAATATTGTGTCGTGGAAAGGACTACAGGGGCGTAATGCATTTAGCTACAATGGCTTTTTCGGGTGTTATCAGGAGGAGGCAACTTAGCGTAGCGGTCTCATGAACGAAGTGAATAACAGGCAATAGGCAACTTAGCTTAGCGGTCTCATGAACGAAGTGAATAATAGAAATTAGAAATTCCAAGTCCAAAGTCCCAAATTCAAAGTCCCAAATTTCAAGCATCTCCTTTCAGAGCCTTCAATAACAATGCTTTATTTTGTTTTACCTTTTAAATTTGAGATTTGGAATTTGGATCTTCTTTTTTGATGGAAAATGTATGGTTTTATTGAATTCCCTGTATAAGAGCCTAATCGACCAGGCCATTCACAATTCCGTAGTGAATGATGTCGGAAGTTGATTTTAGTTTCATTTTCTTAAGGATACGTGTGCGGTAGGTGCTTACAGTGCTCTCGCTGATAGAGAGTGAGACGGCAATTTCAGTAACGGGCTTGCCCAAAGCAAGGAGGCACAGAACTTCAAACTCGCGCTCGGACAATAGTTCGTGCGGGGCTTTATCGGTCGGACACTGAATTTCGCCGGCAATGATATTGGCAAGAGTAGGTGTAATATAATTCAATCCGGCATTAATCTGTTTTACGGCTGTCACTATCTCGTCAGGAGCCATTTCCTTGGTAAGATAACCGGAAGCACCAGCTCTTATTGATCGTGTGGCGAAGCGCTCCTCCGGATACATGCTAAGTATGAGTACCCGCACTTTGGGCTGAATCAGTTTTAAATCCTGAATAACATCAATCCCATTTTTACCGGGCATGGAGATATCCAGCACCACCACATCAACAGGTTTAGCCATCATAAACTTCAAAGCCCCGGCAGCATCTATGGCCATACCGGTAACATTCATATCCGATTCTGACTGGAATATCCTTTTGAGACCTTCACGAACAACGGCGTGATCATCAACAATTAATATATTTATCATCATTCATTAGTTTTAGCAGTGTTAATAGTACACGAGTTTCTTTTTGCACCTTAGGGGCTTAAGCCTTGCGCTGTAGTTAAGTTTCAATATCCATGGGATTCATTATGAGTCATTATTCTTTCATTTCAAAATTATCACCGTTAGGAGCCATTACCGCAGCATCCGGTAAATTTTCGTACTCTTTAAGAAAAGCCAGCGGGTAAGGCTGCTCTATTCCTAACCTGGCTGCAAAATTGTTGCAATGTTTTTTAATTTCAATCATTCGCATTTCGCGGCCAATTGCCAGCCGGTTAAAACGCGACAGCTCCTCGTTGGATATAGCAAGTTCCTCCACTTTTTGCCTGATTTCTTCTTCCGCTTGCTTGCGGTTGGTGATATCTTCCTTTGTAGCCAGAAAATGCATAATCCGCCCGTTTTCGTCAGAAACAGGTGAAATCACTACCGATTCATAATAGATTTCCCCATTTTTCTTTTTATTTTGAAACTCTCCATGCCACTCACTTCCCGACTTAATAGTATCCCAAAGTTCCTTGTACTCTTGTTGAGGAGTGACCCCCGATTTTAATATCCGTGGATTTTGACCTATCACTTCCTCCCTGGTATAACCCGTTATTTCAGTAAACTTAGGGTTAACGTACTCAATATTGCCGTCTATATCGGTTATTACAATTGATATAGGGCTTTGTTCCACTGCCCTTGAGAGTTTTCTAAGCTCCTCTTCCACATGTTTGCGTTCGGTAATATCGTGCCCGATGCCTACCAGGCCGGTTATCAAACCCTGAGTGTCAAACAATGGGATTTTTGATGTCCGGAGCCAACGAAGATTTCCTTCCCCATCGGTAAAATCTTCTTCCCTGTTAATTACAGGCTCTCCGGTACTTAAAACGATTAAATCGTCGGTATATCCACGTTCGCCTATTGCACCCGGAAAGATTTCCAAATCGGTCTTTTTCATAATTTCGGCTTCAGATGCACTCCCTATTAATTCAAGGTCGGCAATGTTGGCTAAAATCTTGCGTCCTTCAATGTCTTTTGCATAAATGGTATCTGGCAGGTTATCAATAAGTGTACGGAGTAAAATACGTTCCTGACGAACATCATCTTCGGCCTGTTTGCGGGCTGTGAAGTCAGTAAAAATTGTTGCAAAACCATCATTGTCCCAGGGAGAGACTGAAATGAGGAAGTGCTTTTTCAGCGGCTCGTAATATGTTTCGAACATGAATGGTTTCTCTTCTTTTACCACTTTCAGATAAGCTTCGAAATATGGAGGTACAGGACCTTCATATACTTCGGTACCAAGTTTTCCTGCAATTTCATCCTCCTTAATATTCATTATTTGCTCGTATTGCCTGTTAACGCCAATTACCCTATAATTGACAGGTTCGCCATTGGTGTCAAAAACCAGTTTGTGCAGGCATACGCCTTCAGCCATATTTGAATACAGATTTCTGAATTTTTTCTCGCTTTCGCGAAGGGCATCTTCGGTCTTTTTACGCTCAGTAATGTCAGTATCCACGCCACGGTATCCCAACAGGTTACCATGGTCATCCAGCAGGGGCATGCCGGTAGTGGACAACAACACAACGTGGCCATCCTTATGCAGGTTGGGATTTTCAAAATTTCTGAAAGCTTCTTTTCTTTCAAAAGTTTCGAGTGCTGCCTTTTTGAGACTGTCTTTTACATCAGGAGTAAAGAAATCATAAAAATGCATTTTGCCGAGAACATCTGTTGACAAATACCCCAGCAAACTCTCACCAATCCTGTTTATGTATGTGTATAATCCTGATGCATCTACTTCCCAGATAACTTCGCCGGCAAGTTCAGCAATTTGCTTAAAGCGGGCTTCGCTTTCCCGGAGCGCTATTTCGGCTTCCCGCCTCATCCGTATCGTTTTCTGCTTAAGCAGTGCTGCTTTAATAGCCGGAATAAGGCGCAAAAGATTATGTTTAATAACGTAATCATCAGCACCGGCCTTCATAATTTCCACAGCAACTTCTTCGTTTATTGAACCTGTAACCAGCACAAAAGGGACAAAGGGAGCCAGTTCCTGCCTCAATTGCAATGCTTTCATCCCATCGAACTGTGGTAATGAATAGTCGGAAAGAATAAGATCGGGACAAAATGTGGATAAGGCATTTATAAAATCGTCCTTTGTTTCCACAATGCGGTCCACGAAATTGATTCCTTCTTTAGTAATCATCCGTTTTAAAATCTCGGCATCGCTTTCAAGATCTTCAACGATGAGTATTTTTAAATTCTTTTCCATTGCTGCTTTATATTGAAGGGGGAGGTTCGTTAATATTGAGCCAGTATCGGCTTACGCATTTAAGGGTTTCCGTAAATGTTGAGAAGTCAACAGGCTTGCGGATATAACTGCTTATACCCAAATCGTAACAGCCTAATATATCAGACTGTTCCATAGACGCAGTTAGTACAACCACAATCTGCCGCCGGGTGCGTTCGTCAGCACGAATGTGTTTAAGCACTTCCAGCCCGTCAACAAGAGGCAGATGGAGGTCGAGCAGCAGCAGATCGGGAAGCTGCATAACATCGCGCCCTGCATATGCCCCGGTGCCAAACATATAATCGAGGGCTTCCTGCCCATCGCTTGCCACAATTATATCCGTTGCGCTGCTCTCTCTTGCTAAAAGCCTTTTTGCAAGGTCAACATCGCTGTCGTTGTCTTCAACCAGCAGGATAGTTTTCTTCATAGTTTGCATATTAGTGAATTTTAGTAAAGTATTTTGTGTTTAGTTGATTTAAAATGGGCTATAATGTGATTTGTAATTTGGTTTACTGTCCTCTCATTTTTGTCACCCTGAGCGGAGTCGAAGGGCTTTTCTATTCATTATTTTTTGTTCTTACTATCTTTTTGATTTTCCCTTCGACTATCCCTTCGACTCTGCTTCGGCTTCGCTCAGTGCAGGCTTCTCAGGGTGACAGTGGGATATAATTTCTAATTTCTAATTTCTAAATTCTAAATTCTAATTCCTAAATTCTAATTCCTAATTTCTAATTTCTAATTTCTAATTTCTAATTTCTAAATTCTAATTCCTAATTCCTAATTCCTAATTTCTAATTTCTAATTCCTAATTCCTAATTTCTAATTTCTGATTTCTAATTCCTAATTCCTGATTTCTATTATTCACTTCGTTCATGAGATCGCTACGCTAAGTTGCCTAATGCCTAATCTAATTAACCGTAAAATAAAAAGTAGCCCCTTCCCCAGGTTTCGATTCTGCCCATATATGGCCACCATGCCTGGATATGATCCGCTTAACGATTGCCAGACCGATCCCTGTCCCTGGAAAATCTACCTGCTTATGCATGCGGTGAAAAGCTTCAAATAAATTTTTTGAATGTGCCTTGTCAAAGCCCACGCCATTATCCCGGATAAAGTATGTTGTTTTGCCGTTAATTTCAGACCTGCCAAACTCAATACACGCAACCTGCTGGTGTTCCGTAAATTTAAAGGCATTTTCGAGCAGATTGGCAAGTGCAATCTGAAGCAAAGCAAGGTCTCCTATTATGACCATGCCAGGTGCTATGGTGATTTCAAACTTCCTTTCCTTGTTTGCTTCTTTTAACTGGTTGATATAAGTTTGAGCCAGATGAGTTAAATCAACCTTCACTTGCTGTAGTTCGAAACGCGCGACACGCGAAAGTTTGAGCAAATCATCAATCAGGCTTCCCATCCGCTGGGCTTCGCTCCTTACGCGGTTTAAGTTATCGAGGCCTTTTTCGTCCAACTGGTGCTTATTATCTTCCAGCATGGCCATGCTCCAGCCATCTATCCCGCGCAGCGGCGAAAACAGGTTATGCGCTACTGAATAAGAGAAAGCTTCGAGTTCCTTGTTAGCGTATTCCAGCTGGGATGTACGTTGCTTTACGCGTTGTTCCAATTCAACGTTTAACAGAAGAACCTCCTGCTCTGCTTTTTTGCGTTTGGTAATATCCTGCCCCTGGGCGATGATAGCAACCGGAGAAAGTGAATGCGGTGCAAAAAGAGTTGCCGAATTCAATAACACGATATGTATTTCCCCATCGAGATGCTGAATTTCTATCTCAACTGTTTCCATCCGCTCACCGGTTAACGTCTTGTTAAGCAGTTCCATCGATTGTTTTACTGATGCAGGAGGAAACAGCAATTCCAGCGATTGCCCGAGGACTTCCTTCTCACTGTGCCCGGTAAGTGCTTCAAAGGCCTGGTTAAATCTTGTAATCCGGAAATGAGGATCCCAAACGATTATAGGGGCATTTGCATAGTTGATCAGGTTTTCGAGATAAGCATTGGTTTCCTGTAACTTTTCCTTTACAAGTTTGCGCTCGGTGATGTCCAAGGACAATCCGATAATGCCAATAATCTCCCCTCTGGTATCAATAAATGGGATTTTACTTGAACTGACCCATTTGGTGCCTTCCGGGATTTGCCAGCATTCTTCAATATCCAATTTTGCAACACCAGAATTTATAACAGATAAATCGTCCTGATAATATTTTTCAGCATCCTGTTCCGGGTACAATTCCGCAAGGTTTAAACCAACCATTTCATCCTTGGTTTTCCCTTGCGACAAGGCCATATATTTATTTACACGGATGAACCTGTTTTCTTTGTCCTTATAGAACACCAGACCAGGGATATGATCTAAAATTGCTTCAAACTGATCTGATAAAAATTTATATTGGGTTTCACGCTCTAAAAGAGCATCCTCTGCATTCTTCCGCTCAGTAATATCGAAGCAATGCCCGATGTAACCAATAAATTCATCGCTGATGTTGTAATTTGGAGTTCCGATATCCAGCAGCCATCTGTATTCGCCACTTGCATTGCGCAACCGGTATTCCATTTCGAATGTTTCATGTTTATCGAAAGACGTTATATACGTTTCGAGGCAGCGTTCCAAATCATCGGGATGAACGCCTTCGGCCCAGCCATTACCCATCTCCATGGCAAGTGTACGCCCGGTAAATTTCAGCCAGATTTCGTTGAAATAATTACACAGTTTGTCGGTTCCTGATCTCCAGATAAGCGCAGAACCAGAATTGGCAAGGGCCCGGTATTGCAAATCACTTTCGCGTTGTTCCGATTCGACCTGTTTTCGGTGGGTTATGTCGTTATAAACTATGGCAACTCCATATCTTTCCAAAGGAATAGGTACCGCTGATACATTAATCCATGCTACCTGTTTGTTTGGCTGAACTATACCCATTTCAACATTGGAAATCATGCGTCCCTCTTTGAGTGCACGGGTGCTTGCGTATTCTGAATCCGGCATCGGCGAGCCATCAGGCCTTACAATTTTCCATGTTTCACTACTGATCGACTGCTGTTCCTGTACTTCCTTCGATACACCTAACAATTTCTCAGCCATGCTGTTGGTTTCAAGAATCTGACCGTCAGAATCAGAAACTGTGATACCAAGCGGGAACAGATCGAATAGCACCTCGTATTTGGTGAGGCTTTCGCGCAAGGACTGTTCTGCTTTCTTTTTTTCAGTAATATCGTCGAAGATGGTGACAAAGTGGTCCTTGAAGGGGCTATATACCGAGATTGAGAAATGTTTTTGCATAACGGAAAAATAGGTTTCAAAAATGGCAGGCTCTCCTGTGGCGGTGACCTTCGCATAAATATCCAGGTAAGGAGCTTCGGCCAGGCCGTATGCTACCCTGCTTGTGAGGCCTTGGACAGTTTTCGCTGCTAAGCCAAGTTTCCTTTCGAAAGCGGGATTTACTTCATGGATAATATAATCATCGGGCACACCTTGCTTATTATAAATGAGCTGATGCAGGGCAGCGCCTTCTGCCATATGCGTAAAAAGGCTATGGAATTTTACTTCGCTTTCCTGCAATAAAACTTCTGCCTTCCTGAGCCTGGTAATATCAGTTACAGTAATATAGCATTGTTCCCCACTCCTGCTAAGGATGCCGGTAATCTGAACATAAGCGGGCATGTAACCATCATCCGACATGCGCAGTTCGCAGGATTCCCTGGTTTTGCTTTTAAATACTCTTTCGAGAAAATGATTAAAGATTGGCTTGGATTCATCGCTGACCGAAAAGCCAAACCTGCTGTTTTTCAGATGATGGCGTCCTGTACCTATCATTTGCGATCCGGTGAGATTGATATCAATAATTTCGCCTTTTCTGGAAAGTGTAAAATTACTCGCGGCAGCAAAATCGTATAATTCTGCATATTTTTCGATGGCGCTTTCTGCCTTTTCAATTGCCTGTCTGAGTTCTTCGTTCTGGATCGCAAGTTCTTCCTGGTGTACTTCCAGTTCGTGGATGAGTTTTAACATATCAGTTTCGGACAGGTTGATGGGCTGATGCCCTTCGACTATCCCTTCAACTCCCCCTTCGACTCCGCTCAGGGTGACATTGCCAGGGTTGACATTGGGACTATCTGGTATTGAGCCAGGCTGGGAAGCTGTTTTGGTTTTGGCAGATTTCTCCTTCAGGAACTCTTCTGCTTTTTGGCGAAGATTGTCCGGATCGGATATAAATGGAGCTGTATTTTTCATTATTCAGTATTTCTTATTTTAATTTCTAATTTTTAATTTCTAATTTCTAATCATTGTTGTCCGGCAAAATTTATATAACGTCCCTGAC
>CAZEDO010000113.1:0-10979 GCA_964511085.1 uncultured Lentimicrobiaceae bacterium | reverse complement strand
TTCTTTTTCTGTTTAATCATTCTGTAAAGAAAAAGATAAAGAAAACCGAAGCAATACTCGAAGCATAATGAACAAAAATTTATGGTTAAATACATGAAACAATGTATTCTGAAGAGCGTGGACTTCTGTGGCTAGAATAAGACAATTAATAACGTAAACAAACAGACAACAGTCGATTAAGAAAATTTATCAAGCGGGGTTTATATTGTAAGAGTTAAGACAAACAAAGAAATTATTACAAAGAAGTTAATAAAAGAATAAAACGCCAAGTGCATAACTTTTGCTTGCTGCAATGGCGGCGGACTGTTCTCTGTAGCTTGACAGTTTACAAGAGCCGCCACTGCAGCAAGCCCTGTCCGTTAAAACATTATGACAAAACTCTATATAGTTCCCACGCCAATCGGCAACCTGGAAGATATCACATTGCGTGCTTTGCGCATTCTTAAAGAGGTTGACGTGATCCTTGCAGAAGATACACGTACTTCGTCCAAATTGCTGCGGCATTACGATATTGATAAAAAGGTTTTTGCGCATCATCAGTTTAACGAGCATAAAACCGTCGATTTTTTAGCAGGACGGATGCTTGCAGGTGAAACTTTTGCTATGATTACCGATGCGGGAACTCCGGCTATTTCCGATCCGGGGTTTTTATTGGTTCGCGCCTGTGTGCAGGCCGGCATTTCAGTGGAGTGTTTGCCGGGTGCAACTGCTTTTGTGCCGGCTTTGGTAAACTCAGGGTTACCTTGTGATAAGTTTCTGTTCGAAGGATTTCTTCCGCATAAAAAGGGTAGGGTTACCCGGTTTAAAACCCTGGCTGATTTGCCTTACACGATTATCTTTTATGAATCTCCATTCCGTTTGGTAAAGACATTGGAGCAATTGTCCATTTATTTCGGTTCCGCACGGCAGATCTGCGTTAGCCGCGAATTAACCAAGATTTACGAAGAAAACAGGAGGGGAACTGTTGCCGAAGTTTTGGAGTGGTATAAAACGCATCCCCCGAAAGGTGAAATTGTGATAGTAGTGGAAGGAAATAAAACTGGGTCCGGCCTTGGGATTGAAGATGCTGAAACGAACGAAAATGAGTAATCAATAATGTCATTTACTTATAATTACCCGCGCCCTGCCGTAACGGTTGATGCAATTGTTATCAGTAAAAGCAAAGGGCAACTTTATGTTGCATTAATAAAACGGGCAAATCCACCGTTTGAGGGCGATTGGGCTTTCCCGGGTGGTTTTATGGATATGGATGAATCGCTTGAACAAGCGGTAATCCGTGAATTGCAGGAAGAAACAGGATTGGCGGATATCCAGCTTGAGCAGTTTTACACCTTTGGCGATGTACACCGCGACCCTCGCCATCGCACGATTACAATTGTTTACGTAGGATTTGCCCCTGACGAACTTCCTCTCCTCAAAGCGGGCGATGATGCCGGCGAAGCCACATGGTTTTCAATAAATGATCTTCCAAACCTGGCTTTTGATCATGATGAAATTCTTCGGAAAGCAAGCCTGAAGTTGTTCCCTGAGTTGGGGTAGAGACATCCCCTTAATTTTTGAACTAAAAAAAACGCCCTGTGTTTCCACAGAGAGTTCTTCGAAGTTTGACTTGTGGCTTTTATAAATTCCACTTTAAGGATAAATGACCTAGCATTGTGCTTAGTTGGCTGCTGCTACCATTGAATTCTGATTGGACTTCGCTTGGATTAGTTGCCGTAACTTTATTGTTTAATGCTGACTCAATTGCTGCACTCAGCGTGAGCTTTTCATTGATATTTAATGATGCCCCAATGGTGACATGATGAGCAACTACAGCCGGAAAAGCCGGAAATACAGTAGCTTCCGGAACAGGATTGCTTCCGTAAGCATAACCAAGCCTCATGGTAAACTGTTTTGTCACAGCATACTCTCCTCCAATTTTTACAATAACCGTGTTTTTCCATTTTAGCGGGAAATCAATGTTTAAGACAGAGCTACCGATCATCGTATTTACATTGGTGCTTGATCCGTTTGTAAGTTTGATCTCCATTTTGTCAAATGCTTTTGCCCAGTTAACCCATTCAACATCCAGTGCAAGCATAAGCTTTTCAGTAGCCTTGTATGACATTCCGTATCCAAGTGACATAGGGAGTTTCATTCCGACTTCAAGGTCATATTCTGCTTTAACACCTTTTGAGAGGTCAATTCCCATCTGGCCAAAATTCATACCTACATATTTCATGGCAGTATCCAGCGGAGCACCTTCCATTCCCGGGGTCTGGTAGAAACCCATTATTGCGCGGCCAAAAGCATCTTCAAACTGTTTTGACATGTCCATTGTTGCCTTGCCGTTCTTATAATTCAACTTAGTTGGCATTGTGTAGTTAAACCCAAACGAAAGCTTGTCGCTGGCTTTGTATGCAAGCCCTATTTTTCCTCCCCAACTGATTACGCTTAAATCGCTCATATCAGCCGATGCAATTACCTCGCTATATCCGAAACCATGTAAATCAGGAGACATTGAGAATAATTTCCCGAAGGTCATTCCGGGCATACCGTTTGGCTGGCCATTCATTATTGATGGTTTCATTCCGAATGGCATGCTGAATTCCATCGAGCTATATACAGCATGGATTGAAATACCTGCCGAAAATTTATCGCTGAGTTTATATGCAAATGAAGGACCGGCTTGCATAACAGCAAATTTTGAGTGATAGACCTGGAGATCATAGGCCCCTTTTACAGGATAATAAGTATTGCTCTCGGTATTTAAATCAAAAGTCTGGGCACGGTACATCTCATTGCTCAATAAAAAATCGGCACCCATCCCGCCTTGTGTAAACAGTCCAACTCCCCAAGTCAATTTGCAATCCTTTTTTACAGATTTATGAACATAACCCGCGGCAGGAAGTGGGAACAGGTTTTTATCACCATCAGCATCATTCAAGCTGTTTTGGAAATGAACTTTTGGCGACATGACCGAGAAGTTGACATTAACCGAGGACTTATCAAGAAATGATAATCCTGCCGGGTTAGTCAACATAAGTTCATAAGAATCGAATACGCCGGTTGTTGTGCCTGCCCGGCCCATACTCATGGCATCGAAGCCTATCAACTTTGTCCCATTCTGTGCAAATACTACAACAGTGGCTAATAGTATAATACTAGTAAGTGTAAGTTTTCTCATGTTTTTGGATGTTTAATTAATGAATAAATACGTGAAGAATTCAAAGGAAAGTTTGTTTACATGTAAATGGTTATTTTTTTTGAGTTAGTGGTAGTTTTCGATTTCTGCTTGAGATTATTCATCAGGATATCCTTGTTTTACGAGGCCAGGATGAAGTGAAGTTTTTAAGTCTGTCCTGGCCTGCTTATTAAAAGTATTTTGCCTTAACACCCCAAATGTATGCCCTATTGTTAGCTGGTTAACACAAATATGATATTTATCATATGGAATCTGCTTTTTGCAAAGTATTCATGTAATTTCATTAAGTGAGAATGTCGTAACTATAATCAATTATATTTGTCGCATGAAAATTGCTGAATCCCATAAGGAGGAATGTAAAAGTTGTATCTATTCTTCACCCTTGTTCGATGGTCTGGATGAAGAAGAACTTGCATTTCTTGCAAAAACATCGTCACAGGGGTTCTACAGAAAATCAGAAGTTATTTTCAATGAAAACGATGAGATCCTGCGCTTTTGTTTTCTGAAGTTGGGTTTGCTAAAACTATCAAAGAAAGACGAAGAAGGGAAATGTCATATTATTAATATTGCCAAGCCTAACGATTGTATAGGGCTGCTAAGTGTATTCTCAAATACACATTATAAGTATTCGCTCACGGCGCTTGAAGATTCAATCATCTATTATGTTGATCTGGCTGCTTTAAAACACGTGATTTCCAATAACGGAAAATTTGGGGTAAAAATGTTAGCCAGAATAAGCGAAGCAGCCGATAAAGTGATCACTACTACATTTGAGATCAACAATAAGAACCTTCGGGGAAGAATTGCATATATCCTTCTTGATTTCACAGAGAATATTTACAAAAAAAACAGTTTCGAATGCCCGGTCTCCCGCAAGGAGATGGGGCAGTTAATTGGGATGACAACAGAAAATGTTATCAGGATTTTGTCTGAATTCCGGAAAGATGGAATAATTGAAATAACCGGAAAAACTGTCAAAGTGCTGAAAGCCGACTTTTTACATACGTTGCAGCGCCTTGCGTAATTTACTTCGAACTACATACCAGCCATCATTGCTTTCACTATGTTTTCGGTTCCTACAGCAATATCAAGGATACTGGCATCAAGCATATAACAGGGTGTTGTAAAAACGTTAAGCTTTTTGTCGATAATTACTTCACCATGCGTGGTTTTTCGGTGAGTGGCTCCCATCTTTTCCACTGCTGAAATAGTAGCAGGATCGTCGCCGATAGTTAGTTCGACATTACCCAGCAATTTCGCAACTATTACAGGTGAAATGCAAAGAGCACCGATAGGTTTTCCAAGCTTATTCATCGCCTGAATTGCTGAAGCTACTTCTGAATTTACTTCACAACCGGAACCTTTAAAGGCAAAATTGCAGAGATTTTTGGCTACCCCAAATCCACCGGGAAAAATTATGGCATCCGCAGCATTCGCGTTGAAACTGCTTAAAGGTTTAATCGGGCCACGGGCTATTCTGGCAGATTCGACCAGGACATTACGTTTCTCAGGCATTTCTTTCCCTGTTATGTGGTTAATTACATGATGCTGCTCTATATCCGGTGCAAATATTTCGTAGGATGCCCCATATTTCTTAATAGCGAGCAAGGTAAGTGTAGCTTCGTGTATTTCAGCGCCATCAGAAACACCGCAACCGGCAAGTACTACTGCGAAATTTTTCATAAAATTCTGGAGTTGATGAGTTGTCATTCAAAAGTACAAATCAAAAGTATATTTTTTGAATCAATTCAACTTAAAATTGGTTGTGCTAATCAAAAGTATAAATTCATCTTTGTAGCTTGACTTGGTTTGATTTGTAACTTTATTGCCAAATAATAAATTATGTGCGGACGATTCTCCCTCACAGTTAATGAAGCTGAGCTTAACGAACGGTTCCTTCTTTCCGGAGGCATTGAACCTTACGAAGCCAGGTACAATTGTGCCCCGACGCAATCGCTTGCGGTGATTACGAATACTGAGCGCGATAAAATAAATTATCTGCGCTGGGGCTTAGTTCCTTCATGGGCTAAAGATATTAAGATTGGCGCAAAAATGATAAATGCCCGGTCAGAAACCATTCTCGAAAAACCATCATTCCGAACAGCTTTTTCCCGCCGGCGTTGCCTCGTTCCTGCCACTTCCTTTTTTGAGTGGAAGCAGGAAAAAGTTAAAATCCCTTATGTTATCCAACTGATTGGGGGAGAAATATTCTCTATGGCTGGCATCTGGGACGAATGGAAAAATCCGGAAGGTATTTTAGTACAATCCTTTTCTATCATCACTGCCGAAGCAAATAAAACTATGCAGCAGTTGCATAATCGTATGCCTGTGATTTTATCAAAGAAAAATGAAAAAGTCTGGCTTTCTGAACTTCCTGTAAGTGAACTATCCAAATTGTTGCAGCCGTTTCCTGATGAATTGCTTGAAATCTATGCTGTTTCTAACCTTGTGAATTCGCCACTTAACGATGTGCCGGATGTATTGATGCCGGTGTAAACGTGGCGATCAGGAAACCATCAGGCTACAACCCCTTACATCGGAGGCATCGAAGCGCCCCAATACCTCGAAAGTGCCGTCGGGTTGCATCCTGCCAAGGTCGTCGGTGGCGATGAACGAACAACTATAAAGGTTAGCCAGGTCTATAACATTGATTCCCCCGGTTCTGCCGAAATCCGCCAGGCAAAATGGGTCATTGGCATCACGGATCATAACATTCATCCATGGCGGGCATCTGAAAACCCCTCCTCCCGGCGACCAGGCTTGCGAAAGCAGTTCGGTCATACCATATTCTGAATGAATAAGGTTTACGCCAAAACCTTTGCATAACCGATCGTGCAATTCCTCGCGAATTAGTTCCTGTCTCCTGCCCTTCATTCCTCCTGTTTCAACAATTATTGCTCCCGGCAGATGCATCGGGTGATTTTCGATAAAATCGAGCAGTGCAAATCCAACGCCAATCAACAATACTTTTTTTAACCCTTTTCGCACTTCTTCCTCAAGTTTTAAAGCTAATGCAGCAAAGTCATACAAATAAAAACCGCTGGCTGTATGGCCACTGTTCTCAATCAAATCGTTTACCATATATACCAGTGATGAACCCTGCCGTTCAAGATAGGAGGGCAACAGGCCAATGATAATGTAATCTTCAACTGCTCCATAGAATTGCCGGAAAGACTGCCTGAAACTTTTCTTATACAAATCGAGAGCGGCCACATAATGCGTGGATGGTATGCTTCCCGAAGTCGTACTGCTTTCAAAAATAATAGCTTCCTGCTTTTCGGCACAATATACCTTGTGCGATTTAAAGAAGCTTACCGGAAGAAATGGGATTTGTGATGGGTGATTTATTTCGTTCACGTCAATGCCAAGCCCTTTTATGAATTGATTATATATGGGACAGTGTGTGTATTGCAGATGAAAAACAGCAAGAGCTAAGGCATTGAATTCTGCTTGCGAAGCTATATCGAAAATTCTTTTTTGTACAAGGCTAAAGTCCATCAGTGATATTTTGTAATTTTATCAACGGAATTCCGCTCATTTGTTAGTTTGTGAGACGAACCTGATCGGTTGGCTCCCCTAATAAACCACATGAGACACAACAGAAAAACTGTAATTGCTAAATAGGATGAAAACAAGATCAAAGATAATCCTTATTTGCTTCTTGTTTGGCGCATCCGTGCTAACTTCCTGTATAAAGAGAGATGAATTCCCGATTATTCCAGCTATCCAGTGGGAAGGTTATTCTGTTATGCAGAATGCAGCAGGGAATGATTCATTAGGCTTTCTGAAGATCTCTTATACTGACGGAGATGGGAATATCGGACTTTACGATTGGGATACTGTGGAGCCATACAAATACAATTTCTACGTGAAAATGTTCCAAATGAAGAATGATAGCCTTCAGGAAATCATTTTCCCCGATTCAAATATTAATTTTAATGCGCGGATACCGATCCTGACGCCTACTGGAAAAAACAAAAATATTAAGGGAGAAATTGAAATGTTGATCGAGCTATACTATGCCAGTCCAATACTCAAGAGCGATACTATTGCTTTTAAACTCTATATTCAGGATCGTGATTTAAACAAGAGCAATGTAATTGAAACCCCACTGTTACCTTTTATCCATCCTTAATACAAATTTAAACATGAAACGAATCAGTTTGCTACTTTCTATGGTTGTTGTGCTTGTATTGCAGGTTGGTGCAGTGCATCCGCAAATCACTTCATTCGACGAACTCATGAAAACCCTTAATGCCGGGGGCCATGTGAGGGCAGTTTTTTATTATGCAAAATGCACCCTGATTAGTGATAATGAAAATCAGGAGAAAGTACCAGATGCAATTGGCGGAATGGATATTGGCACATATGAATATTTTGCCCCGAATGCTGTAAAGAACAAGGATGCATTCGTTGTTCTCTCGGAAAGCAAACTTATCGAATACCCAAAAGGCGATGGCTATGTATATAACTATGTGAAGGTTAAAATAGAACCAAACAACAAGGTTAGAATTACAGCCCGTTATCTTGATTCAAAAACGATGGAAGAAAAGATGAACGAAAACTTCTTTGGCCAGATTAACGATGGGAAGAATGATGGTGGTGTTTTCCTTTTCGGCGAGTAATTCATATTTACCATGAAATAACCTCAACCCTTACGCGGGAAATGCATTTTTGAGTGTACTTTTGTGCTGATTCCCTTTTCAAATTTTTCTTTTCAAGAACTACCTGAGCTAAATGGCCAACCGGATTTATACCGATCGCAAATTTGTTGTAATTACTACATTCATTGTTGTCGGGTTCATATATTTACTCCGGATTTTCTACATCCAGGTCATTGATAAAAGTTACAGGCTTTCGGCCAACAATAACGTTCTCCGGTATGTAACGCAATACCCTGCCCGTGGACTTATCTACGACCGTAGGGGGAAGTTGCTTGTTTACAATGAAGCTGTTTACGATCTGATGGTTATTCCCAAGCAGGTTAACGATCTGGATACAGCCGAGTTGTGCCGTCTTTTGGAAATTGACAGGGAAGGTTTCCTTCAGCGTATGCAGAAGGCAAAGACGTTTTCTCCTTATCTGGCATCTTCTTTCGAGCGCCAGATATCCAAAGAAACATTTGGCTATCTGGAGGAAAAGCTTTACCGCTTCCATGGATTTTATGTACAACCACGGACTCTTCGAAAATATCCATCGCCTATAGGAGCACATATATTTGGCTATGTAGGAGAGGTAACTCCGGGAATGGTTGAAAAAAACCCGTATTACAAATCGGGTGACTATTTAGGCGTAAGTGGGATGGAAAGATCTTACGAAAAAGAGTTACGCGGCGTAAAAGGGCTTAAAATAAAGATGGTAGATGTATTCAACCGTGAGATGGGGAGTTTTCAGGAGGGGAAATTCGACACGGCAGCTGTGATGGGAGAAGATCTATATACCGGCCTCGACGGAGATTTGCAGGAGTATGGAGAATTGCTGATGAAAAACAGGACGGGCAGTATTGTGGCCCTCGAACCTTCAACAGGCGAAATCCTTTGTTTTGTGTCCAGCCCCACATATGACCCAAACTTACTGGTGGGAAGGGTGCGCGGGCATAATTTCGGGCTTTTAAACAAGGACCCGGTTAAACCTTTGCTCAACCGGGCACTCATGGGGCAATATCCACCGGGGTCAACCTTTAAGATGGTGAACGATATGATAGGTTTGGAGGAAGGTGTGCTTAATACCACAATGCGTTATTCCTGCCAGGGGCCTGGTTCGTCTCCAATAAAATGTACTCACAACCACATATCGCCACTGGATGTGTACAATGCCATTGAACAATCCTGTAATCCGTTCCATTGGCAGGTGTTCAAGTCTATACTTAATGATCAGGATTATCCCACCGTCAAAGCGCGTTATGATGTATGGAGGTCGCATGTAATGAGTCTGGGATTTGGTCATAGACTAAATTCGGACCTTAGTTTTGAACTTTCGGGAAATATTCCTTCATCAGATCAATTTGATAAAATATATGGGAAAAGTCATTGGAATGCAATGACAGTAAGATCTTTGGCTATCGGACAAGGTGAAATATTAGCAACTCCGCTTCAGTTGGCTAATTATGCCGCACTATTGGCTAATCGTGGATTTTATTATCCCCCGCATGTAGTAAAAGCTATTGGCAGCGAGCGGAATAAAGTGAATAATAAAGACAAAAGGAATTTTTGTTCCATTTCACGCGAAAATCTTGACGTGATTATTGAAGGGATGTCGAAAGTTGTTTCCGGAACGCATGGCACTGCACGCTGGTATCAGATCGATAGTATCTCTATGGCAGGCAAAACCGGCACTGCCGACAACCCGCATGGGAAGCCGCATGCTCTTTATGTCGCGTTTGCCCCGGTTGAAAATCCGCGGATAGCTATTGCAGTGGTTGTTGAAAATGCCGGGTTTGGCGCTACCTGGGCAGTTCCTATCGCCACGCTGATGATCGAGAAATACATTACACGTACTATAAAGCGTAAAGATGTTGAAGAAAGAATGATTGGAGATAAACCAATTCCGCCGGAAGAATGAGAGAACAAAAAGTTATTATAAAAAACATAGATTGGACCATGGTTTCTCTTTTCCTGGTTCTTGTGCTGATGGGTTGGGTTAATATCTATGCTGCGGTGTATAACGACGAACATAACAGTATCCTCGATATGAGCCAAAGCTATGGCAAGCAACTCATCTGGATAGGTACAGCGCTCGCGCTTGCCCTGGCAGTGTTGATCACGGATACCAAATTTTTTACTGCCTTCGCTTACCTTATATATGGAATTACCATACTTTTATTATTGGTTGTTTTAATTGTGGGAAAGGAAACCGCAGGTTCGAAATCATGGGTCGAAATAGGGAGCTTTGCTATTCAGCCTGCTGAATTTGCCAAGTTTTCTACAAATCTTGCTATTGCCAGGTATTTAAGTGGTCTGAATATTAATGTTAACGATTTAAAAACCAAATTACTTCCTGTTGCTTTTATTGGCATTCCAGCACTGCTTATCCTGTTGCAGAACGATACAGGTTCAGCTCTTGTATATGCTGCTTTCGTTTTAGTACTCTACAGGCAGGGCTTGTCGGGCAACTTGCTGGTGATTGGTGTTTTCACTGCCGTACTTTTCCTCATGGCTCTTCTCTTCAACAAGTATATTATTATTGCTGTAATTTTCAGCATCGGACTTTTCCTCTTTTTCTTTATTCGTAAGAACAGGAAAAATATCCTGGTATTGTTGGGGATTGTCGTTATAGCTTCAGCATTCACCTTTAGTGTTGATTATGGTTTCGAGCATGTTATGGAAAAGCATCAGAAAGCGCGTATTAATGTTTTATTGGGAAAAGAAATTGACCTTAAAGGGGCAGGATACAATGTTAATCAATCAAAAATAGCTATTGGTTCAGGAGGCTTTATTGGGAAAGGCTTCCTCAAAGGCACTCAAACAAAATACAACTTTGTACCTGAGCAAAGCACCGATTTTATTTTCTGCACAGTGGGTGAGGAATGGGGTTTTATGGGCGTATTTGTTGTTATCTCCCTTTTCATTGGTTTGTTTATCCGCATTATCCAGATGGCGGAACGACAGCGATCCGATTTCAGCCGCATTTACGGTTATGGTGTGGCTTCTATCCTCTTCTTCCACTTTGTGGTGAACATCGGGATGACCATTGGTCTGATGCCCGTAATTGGCATACCGCTTCCTTTCTTTAGCTATGGCGGATCATCGCTCTGGGCCTTTACTATCCTGTTGTTTATCTTTATCAAGCAGGATGC
>CAZEDO010000112.1:0-11108 GCA_964511085.1 uncultured Lentimicrobiaceae bacterium | reverse complement strand
TTTTTCAACAAAGATACATATTATTACGTCATAATATATTTAACTTAACACTAGCACCTCCTATTGGGTTTATGTATTCAGAAGCATTCATCGCTATTGAAATATTCAATGCCCAATCACCTGGTCCATTTATCGGTAGAATTTCAAGTTCCATTTCAGAAAAAATCTGATAATTAAACTCAATTCCAAGATAATTACATGATTCAAACAATAATTGAGCATTAAGTTTAACAATACTATCAAATTCTTTATTAAATACATTATTTAAAAAAGCTAAAACCTCCGAATAATAAGGGGCTAAATTTCTATAATGCTCTAGCTGTCTAAAAATTTTACCCTTCCAATCTTCAATTTTTCGGATTCTGATATCTTTAATAAGGATTTCTCTGGCATGTTTTTCTAAAGGAACGCTTAAATATTGCCAGCCTTCATTGGGTTTTAGAATCCTGTTTCTTTCAATCCACCCATGTCTGATAAACTGTACATCATCTAATAAAATGAATTGATCTGAGTTAAGTATTGATGAAAAATAGCCCAAATATGGAAAAAAATAAGGCTGCATAATAGCTAATTTCATATTCTTTTAAATTAATGTCAGAAAAGTATTATCTGTTTACTGAATTTTTAATGGTTTCTATTGTTTGGTATTATTTTACAAAACTACTTCACAAGGGATTTGCAAATAAAAGTTATCCTGCTTTTATCCAATTCCGGATAAATGGGCAGACATATCACTTCTTCAGTTATCTTTTCAGCTATAGGCATTTTACCTGCCTGTGCGCTATCCAATCCTTTATAAGCAGGGAATTGGCTGATTAAAGGATAAAAATAGCGTCTGCCATAGATATTGTGTTCTTTCAGAGTTTCATACACAGCATCGCGCGATTTGCCAAACGTATCTTTTTCAATCAGTATGGGGAAATAAGAATAACAATGTTTCACATCTGAAATATCGTCCAGAAAGCGGAGGCCTTCTATTCCTGATAATTCATTGCGATATAGTTCGGCAATTTGTTTGCGTTTTTCGATATTAGCATCTATAGTTTTCAGTTGCAACAAACCCATCGCGGCTTGAACCTCGTTCATTTTGGCATTGATGCCCGGAGCCACTACAGTTGTTTCGCCTGCAAATCCGAAGTTTTTCAGATTATCTATACGTTTTTTCATGGTTTCGTCGTGACATACTATAGCACCGCCTTCAAAAGTATTGAAAACTTTTGTCGCATGAAAACTCATCACCGAAAGGTCGCCAAAGTTCAAAATAGGAATATCCTTTACTGTAACACCAAAAGTGTGGCAGGCATCATAAATGACCTTTAAATTATAGATGTCGGCAATTTCCTTAATTGCTTTCACATTGCAGGGATTTCCATACACATGCACCGGTAATATAGCAGTAGTATTCGGAGTGATGGCAGCTTCAATTTTAGCAGCATCAAGTGTAAAACAATCGGGTTCGATGTCAACAAATACAGGTTTTATGTTATTCCACCACAAAGCATGGGTTGTAGCCACAAAACTAAATGGTGTTGTGATTACTTCTCCCGTAATGCGCAAAGCTTGCAAAGCTGTTATCAATGCCATCGTTCCATTACAAAACAAAGAAATGTATTTTACGCCAAGATAATTGCACAATTCAGCTTCCAGTTGTTGATGAAAAGCACCGTTATTGGTCAGGATTTTGTTCGACCATATTTTTTCCAGATACGGAATAAAATCTGCCAATGGTGGAAGTGCGGGCTGTGTAACAAATATCTTATTCTCTGACATTGTCATATGGAATAATTTGTGTGGCGATTCATGTTGACTTCCTTTTGTAATCTAAATTCAAAAAGTAAAAAACTCATTTATACATGTCCTAATCCCCTCCACATTTTCTTCCGTCATCCCCGGATATATAGGCAAACTCAAACATGTATCGGCTATTTCTTCAGCTATAGGCAAATCGCCTTTTTTGTAGCCGAGCGCTTGATAGGATACTTGCAAATGAGGCGGTATCGGATAATGTATCAAAGTACCTATACCTTGCGCTGCCAAATGTTTTTGAAGTGCATCGCGCCTCGATGTGCGTACCACAAATAAATGATACACATGAGTGGCACCTGCTTGGGTATAGGGTAAAATTAAATCGCCCATTCCAAGCAGTTTCTCATCATACCATGCTGCGATTTGTTGCCGCTCCTTTGTCCATGCTTTTAAATATTTTAGTTTAACACTCAAAAAAGCTGCCTGCATTTCGTCCAATCGCATATTGAAACCAAGGACTTCATGATGATATTTCCTTTCGGAGCCATAATTGCGTAGTATCTTTATTCTTTGTGCCAGTGTTTTATCGCTTGTGGTTACAGCTCCTCCATCGCCCAAAGCACCCAGGTTTTTCCCGGGATAAAAACTGGTGCCGTTCACATCGCCCCAGCTTCCTGTGAGTTTGCCTTGATAGGCAGCACCATGTGCCTGTGCATTATCTTCCACCACAAAAAGTTTATGCTTTTTGGCAATAGCCATGATGCTATGCATGTCGCAAGCTTGTCCATATAAATGGACAGGCATAATGGCTTTGGTTTTTGATGTGATAGCAGCTTCAATTTTTGCCGGATTGATAGTATAAGTTGCAAGGTCGGGCTCCACCAACACCGGGGTGGCACCCACATACGAAACTGCCAGTAAACTGGCAATAAAAGTGAAAGAAGGCACTATCACTTCATCTCCTGTGCCAATATCCAAAGCTTTCAAAGCCAAATGCAAAGCATCCAAACCATTGCTGACCCCTATGGCATAATTCACCTGGTTGAAGCGGGCATATTCTTGTTCAAAAGCATCCACTTTTTTACCCAACACAAACCAATTGCTATCATAAACCTGCGTAAAAACTCTTAACATTTCAGTTCGAAGGGCTGAGTGCATGAGCTCAAAATCTAAAAAAGGGATAGGGTTCATAGTTTTTCTAATGTGTCTTTATTCACTTGCCATCTTTCACCTTTGTTATCTATAAAAAAGTTTCCTTGTTGCCTCATGCGACTCCCATCTTCGTTCACCCAGCCCATTTGCTTTGCAGGATTTCCAAAAAACAAAGCGCGGGCCGGGACATCTTTTGTAACCACTGAACCAGCGCCTATCAAAGAATATTCCCCAATTTCCAATCCACCCAGTAAGGTGGATGCTGCTCCAAGTGAGGCATGATGTCGGACTATAGTTTTTTGAAATGCTTCAGGATATACTTTCGAGCGATGGTACTTATCATTGACAAAAGTGACATTAGGCCCAATATGAACATTATCTTCAATAGTGATGCCATCCCATAAATACACTCCTGATTTAACGGTGACATTGTTGCCTACCAACACATCATTCTCGATAAACACATGGCAATTAATGTTACAATTGTCGCCTATAACAGCTCCTTTTAAAATGACTGTAAATTGCCAAACGAAAGTGTTTGCTCCAATATGTACCGTTTGTACTTCAGATAATTTATGAATCATATGTGTTTTTTAAATATGTCGTAGTCCCTGATGTAATCATCTTCAGAGTATGCCAAACTAGCAATGCACACTTGCACTGCATTATGCGTATAGTGCATTTCTCTCCAGCACATTTTCGGGATATATAAGCCAATATTAGGTTTGTCTAAAACAAATTCTCCCTTTTCTCCATTTAACAGCTCCGTTTTTATAATAATTTTACCTGCAACTGCCAGCAAAATTTGTTCAAGATCAAAATGAGAATGCCCACCTCTTACCACATCTTCTGGAGTAAAATAGGTCCAATAAATTCTGTTCACCTGAAATGGCAAATTTTCCTTTTCAGCCACAGAAATAAAGCCCAAAGCAGAACTTCCAATTCTGGAAAATTCTATAAGATAAGGTTCTCTTCTATTACTCATTCTTTTTAAATGTTATTAGGGGCGTAATCTTCTATGCTATTTGAAAAATTACTGTTCTGTGATAGTATGTTAACAAAGGTATTGAAAAAGTGTTATGCCATTGATTTCTTCGCATCACATTTCAAAATAATTTTGATAACTTTACTAAATAAAAACAATATTACCCCTGACCTGATTTTAATTCAGGAACCTGAAACTTGAAACCTGAAAATCATAATATCTCAACTTATCCCATTCGAAACATAATACTTGTCAGATGAGCGTAATAAGCTGCAATATTTTGCCGGATAGTACGATCTTTTTACAAAAAATTACAATAATTTTGCATAAAAATACAGTTCATTCATGCATTGTTAAGCAGCAACTCACCCTGTAGAAATTGAGAAGAAAAAAATCTCACTAACTAACCTGGAAAATTGGCGCTAACTGGTTAGAAGACCGAAGTCAGAAGACAGGAAAAAGTATAAGGTTGAGATCTTTTGCTACAAATGAATATCGATATGCAGAAAAGCAATTGACAAGTAAAACTCCACTTTTAAAGGATAAGAGAGCTTATATGGGCAACTCCTGACTTCCGACTTCTAACTTCCTATTTCTGACTTCCGACTCCTAACTTCCTACTTCTGACTTCCTACTTCTGACTTCCGACTTCCGACTTCCGACTTCCGACCTCCGACATATTCAATTGTCCCACTAAATTAGCAGTAGAACCAAAATTGCAGTTGACGTTTTGAAAACTAATCTTAAAATATCCAAAAAATATGGTTTTTATGGCAAAATAAGTGCTCTAACTATCCGAGATGTACCATAAATCGTATTATTTATGGATAATGTTCATGTTCAAACCATCTGAAAAACACCAGAAATAAAACTTTATGGTCCATTAACTTAATACTCGGCAATATGGAATCAAACAACAGGAACAATCAGGGACGCTTTGTCACCGGCCACAAAGGATCCAAACCAAAAGGAGCTATCAACAAAAATACCCGCGAGTACCTGGCACGCCTCGATAAAATAAACGATATACTCGAATCCAACCTCGAAGACAATATTCTGAGCCTGAGCAAAAAGGAACAAGTCATGCTATGGCTCGAGCTGCAAAAATTTATGCATGCAAAAATGTCAAAATTTACCGAACCCGAACCGGAAAAAGAACGGATAGATAAAATCGTATTCGAAATTATTGAAGGGAAGAAGTCGCAACCGGAAATACAGGCAGACCCTTCAAATCCATCCGGAGCCGGCACAGGAACTCCTCAGCCAGCTAAGGTTAATACTCTAATCAATGAGCCAATACATCATGAAGCAGTTAAGGCTGGAAAAGTAAGGCGCATTAAAAGTATACGGAATTCCGAGAGTTTTTAGTTTTAAAAAACCGAAAATTTAAATGCTGCCACCAAAAATTTTAACCTAAACTTGAGTGAGGCAATATTCCTATTGCACAATAAAATTAAGAATTAGCCCATATTAGTATAATATCTTTACAAACAAAAATAATAGTACCTTTGCTAAGATTTTAAAAAAGGTTCTCCACCGGATTTTTTTATTTGCAACTGAGTTTACTGCAAACTGGATTATATTTTAAGGAATAAACACAGGATTCAACCATCACCCTCAAACTCATTTAATTCAGGCAGCCTTCAGGCAATCATTTCAAAGTACTTATACATTTACATTATGGAATACAATACCACCCGCGACACCTTGAAAATTTCGGAATATGGCCGGAATATTCAGAATATGATCATGTACATAGCATCCTTACCCGATCGCGAACAGAGAAACCGGCTTACCAGCACCCTGGTGAATATACTGGCCATTATGAATCCTGATATGCGCGACCAGGTTGATATTAAGCATAAACTTTACGATCATGTGCACCTGATGTCGGATTTTACCTTAGACATCGATTCGCCTTACCCGGTACCTCCGCGCCCTGAAGAAGCACCTGCACCCAAACGGATCCCCTACACCCAGGAAACCATAAAACTGAGGCCATACGGCAAATACATGCAGCGCATGATCGAAAAAGCCGTGGAATACGAAGAAGGTGAAGAAAAAGATGCCCTGGTTAAAACTATAGCTAACAACCTGAAGAAAATGTACCTGAACTGGAACCGCGATTCGGTGAATGACGAGCTTATTCATGAGCACCTGAGCCTGCTTTCGGGAACAAAACTCAAACTGAGGGATGATGACCGCCTGCATTCGACAACCGAAATTTTAAAAGCCAACAACCAGGTACCTGACAAACAAAAACAGCCTTTCAAACGCAAAAAGTTCACCGGCAAGAAGCCCGAGAATAACGGACGGAAGAAGAATTTCGGGAAATAGTGATCTGTTTAATTCCTGTTTTTACTTTTTTAGAGATTCCTGCCGGTACGAGGGGCGACATGGTGAGGGGTGACTGGGCGAGGGGTGACTGGGCGAGGAGTGACTGGGCGAAGGGAGATAAGTTCGCCGAATCGGTCTGATTAAAACTTTGCGGCTCAATTCGGCAAGTTCACTGCACCGCTATGCGGTCAAATTTTTACCATTTTCTGTTAACTAAACGACATTGAATTAACATTAGTTTTTTAATCCTATGAGCTCGTTCGAAATACAAGGTGGCCTTCAGCTTAAAGGCAGTATAACTCCGCAAGGTGCTAAAAATGAGGCGCTACAGATACTCTGCGCCGTTCTGTTAACATCCGGGGAAGTTGCCATTCACAACATTCCTGATATCCTGGATGTGAACAAACTGATCGAGCTTCTCGCAGCCATGGGTGTAAAAGTTTTAAAAACCGGTACCGGAAGTTATACTTTTAAGGCCGAAACCATTAACCTGGATTATATGGAAACCGAAGAATTCAGGCGTAGCGCATCCAGTCTGCGTGGTTCGGTTATGATCCTGGGTCCGATGCTGGCGCGTTTTGGAAAAGGAAGTATCCCTAAACCGGGAGGCGATAAAATCGGCCGCCGCCGCCTGGATACCCATTTCATCGGGTTGCAAAAACTCGGCGCTGCTTTCGATTTTGATTCCGCCAAAGGATTTACCCGTGTAACTGCCGAAAAGCTCAGAGGGGCATATATGCTGCTGGATGAAGCATCGGTAACAGGCACTGCCAATATACTTATGGCCGCTGTTTTGGCCGAAGGTAAAACTACCATTTTTAATGCTGCCTGCGAACCTTACCTGGTGCAACTCTGTGACATGCTGGTTCGTATGGGTGCCAAAATCGAAGGTATAGGTTCAAACCTCCTCAAGATAGAAGGTGTTACTGAGTTGAATGGCACTTCCCACACGCTTCTTCCTGATATGATAGAAGTAGGAAGTTTTATAGGCCTGGCTGCCATGACCCGCAGCGACATAACCATTTGCAACGTAAATTACCAGGCGCTCGGAATTATTCCGGATGTGTTCAGGAAATTGGGCATTATAATTGAACACCAGGGTGATAATATCCATATACCGGCACAGGATCATTATGAAGTAGAATCCTTTATGGATGGCGGTATTATGACAATTTCGGATGCGCCCTGGCCCGGGTTTACGCCCGACCTTATCAGCGTCGTGCTGGTTACCGCCATACAGGCAAAAGGAAGTGTGCTGATCCATCAGAAAATGTTTGAAAGCCGCTTGTTTTTCGTTGACAAACTGATTGATATGGGGGCGCAGATCATACTCTGCGATCCTCACCGTGCTACCGTAATCGGGCTGAACCGCGAACACAGGCTGCGCGGTATCCGCATGTCGTCGCCCGATATCAGGGCCGGAGTTTCACTGTTAATAGCGGCTCTTTCGGCCAAAGGAACAAGCATTATCGACAACATTGACCAGATTGACCGTGGTTATCAGAATATTGATGGACGATTGAATGCATTGGGGGCGCAAATAAAGAGGATTTGATTGAGTCTGGATGAGGGCTGATTGGGAGACAGGGAGACAAGGCGACAGCGCGACAGAGTGAGGAGCATCTGACATTGATCGTTCTCTGGCAATTGTTTTTTTATGACCAGAACTCAAGTTGTAACAACTGGTTAACAGCATCTTAGCATCGAGATAATAATATCACCTATATATGATAATAAACATTTTACAACTCGCTATCAGTCTTTATATGCCAGGATTAACATCTGTTTGCATTCTTTAACAATGGTTAACATTGTAAACTAAAATTGCATTATACATTTGCCCATTATTTCAATCCACGTATTAAACACTTACTCTTAAATCGAAATGAAAATGAAAAAGATTCTGATTATCGCTTCTGCAATGATACTGGCAGTAGGCACAACAGTAATGGCTTCGGCCCAAAATGCCACAACAAAATCGCAGCCGCAAAAAGCTGCAACAGCAGCAACCAAACAGGAACCACAGAAGGCTACTGCAACTCCGGCAAGCGAAGCTAAAACTGCCGCTCCTGCATCTACCAAGCCTGCACCGGCATCATCGAAAACTAAAACTGCTGCTACTGCTACCCCTGCTGCTACTGCCGCTACTGCTGCTCCTGCGGTAAAGTCGGCTGCACCGGCTGCAAAAACAGCTCCGGCTTCAACTGAAAAAAAGAAGTAATTGCTGATAAGTATTTTAATTGAAGAAAGCTACTGTAACAGGTAGCTTTTTTCGTATAAAATATTTCCTTCGAGAGGCCCCATAACCCGGAAATTTATAGCTACTGCCATTATGACCCTGATTAAAAATTGGCAGCTTATTTGATAAGCATAAAAAGTTGATTTAATTGACTTGTTCATCATACACTCTGTTGGTGAAAATATTTTTATTTAATGCCTTTGATAATCAGATAAATAGAAAAATGTTTAATCGCATGAAAAGCAAAAAGAATACTGAGAAAACTGAAAATAATACCGGTTGCGAAGCTACAACTGACAATATTGCAGAACAAATTGTTACGCCTGCGACAGAACAGAAATCTGCTGATTTTCCTTCAAAAGTTTATACGGAAGAAGAATATCAGAATAAAATCAACGAATTGAATGACAAATACCTCAGGCTGTATTCGGAATTCGACAATTTCCGGAAACGGACTTTGAAGGAAAAAATCGACCTGAGCCGCACTGCCTCGGAGGATGTTATCAGAGAGCTACTGCCGGTACTTGATGATTTCGACAGGGCACTGGTTTCGATGAATGCAACCGACCAGGTCGAAGCCGTGAAGGAAGGGGTGCAACTGATTCATGCCAAAATGAAAGCCATATTTACATCCAAAGGTCTGCTCGAAATGAGAACTATTGGCGAAAGTTTCAACACAGATTACCACGAGGCTATTACCAGCATACCGGCACCCACCGAAGAAATGAAAAATAAAGTTGTCGACGAAATCCAGAAAGGATATACGCTTCACGACAAAGTGATCAGGTTTGCAAAGGTTATTACCGGCAGCTAAACCGAAACGATCCCCAAGAATTGAACGCTTCCTTACTCACCTAGCAAAAGAAAAACAGTGACAAAACGAGATTATTACGAAATATTAGGCGTTTCGCGCAATGCTGACGATGCTGAACTCAAAAAAGCATACCGCCAGATGGCGCTTAAATTTCATCCCGATAAAAACCCTAACAACAAAGAAGCGGAAGATAAATTCAAGGAAGCTGCTGAAGCATACGAAGTTCTGAGCGACGGGGAGAAGCGCAAGCGCTACGACCAGTTCGGGCATGATGGCGTGAGGAATGGCGGTGGCGGATTTAGCGGTGGCGGAATGAACATGGAAGATATCTTCAGCCATTTCGGTGATATTTTCGGCGGAGCTTTTGGCGGAGGGCAGCAACGCGGCGGCCGAAGGGTTAACCGCGGCACCAACCTGAGAGTTAAAGTACGATTGACACTGGAAGAGATTAATACCGGCGTTGAAAAAAAGATAAAGGTCAACAAATATATTCCCTGTTCGCATTGTAAGGGTGCAGGTGCCGAAGGTGGCTCAGCGTATTCGACCTGTTCAACCTGCCGTGGCACGGGACAGGTAACGCGTGTTACCAATACTTTTCTGGGCCAGATGCAAACCAGTTCCACCTGCCCTACCTGCAGCGGCGAGGGACAAATCATCCAGCACAAGTGCATACACTGCGCCGGTAATGGCGTGATCAAGGGTGAAGATGTTATCAGTATTGATATTCCGGCAGGAGTATCCGATGGTATTCAGCTATCGGTAAACGGCAAAGGAAATGCGGCTGCAAGGGGCGGTGTTCCCGGCGATCTGATCATCCAGATTGAAGAAGCACCTCATGAAAACCTTCACCGCGAAGGCAATAACCTGCTTTATGATCTCTACATCAGTTTTCCTGATGCCGCTTTAGGGTGTTCGTTCGATATCCCAACACTTGAAGGGAAAGCACGTATTAAAATTGAAGCCGGAACCCAGGCAGGGCGCATGCTGAGGCTGAAAGGGAAAGGGCTTCCGTCGATTAACTCGTATGGAAAAGGCGATTTACTGGTAACGATCAATGTTTGGACACCGCGAAATTTAAACCGCCAGGAGAAAGAAATACTCGAAAAACTGCAATCGGCTGATAACTTCAAACCTCAGCCCGGTGCACGCGACAAAGGGTTTTTCGACAGGATGAGGGAATATTTTCAATAGCTGAAACTCTCTTGCTTACTGGTTTAAAGCTGATTTCATATCCATTCACGCTAATCAAGATTTACTTTTTTAAGAGTACTTAAAGTGCCTTGAGTGCCTAAAGTGCCTAAAATTATCAACTATTCTTAGCACGAATTCTGATAAGTCAATAAAAGTACTGAGTGATTCAAAAAAACTCAACTTATAGCAAATCATTGAGAAGGGCTCTTATTTCCACTAACATTTTATCAAGTTAAGGAGGCACTCTAGGCATTCCAGGCACTTTATACTTCAAGCACTGAAAGGTTACGTAATTTCAGTGTAATAGTCATTGCATTCTAAAGCTTTGGTTCTGCCACGAATTTAGTGGGATTGGTTTTAAAAAGCCAGAAGACCGAAGTCAAAAGACGGAAGAAAGTGCTATTTTGAAATTTGTTCCTGCTAATGAGAAGCGATTTGAATAAAAATAATTGACCAGAAAGATCCACTTTCATTGGATAAAAGAAGTTATCTAAAGAACTTCTGACTTCCGTCTTCTGTATTCTGTATTCTGTATTCTGTATTCTGTATTCTGTATTCTGTCTTCCGTCTTCCGTCTTCCGTCTTCCGTCTTCCGTCTTCCGTCTTCTGTCTTCCGTCTTCTGTCTTCCGTCTTCTGTCTTCTG
>CAZEDO010000111.1:0-11174 GCA_964511085.1 uncultured Lentimicrobiaceae bacterium | reverse complement strand
CATTATTTTCGAACAGTGAACTTACGCGTGAGCCACTGGTAGCCATAGTTAACCGCTATGCGCCACCTTTGTATTCAACCTGTGTTGGCTGTTTCCTGTGCCAGTCGGTTTGTCCGTACCAGGCAATTGAACGCGAAGATTTTAAAAACCGCGAAGGGAAAATTGTAAAATCTGTTGCAAAAATTAACGAAGGGCTTTGCCAGGGATGCGGCACATGCGTAGCCCTCTGCCGTTCCAAATCAATTGATTTGTTTGGTTATACCAACAACCAGGTTTATACAGAAGTTTTGGCGCTGTTGAATGAATATTGATAAAAATGGAAGGAAGAAATAATGAACAAAGATTAACGATTTTAGATTTTTGAAGTGATTATGAATTGATAGTTGAAACTAATAAAATAATCAAAAGAATGGACACTTAAATCTAAAATCTCTGTTCGTTAATCCTTGTTCTTAAATCCTTCAAAAATCTGCTAAAGAGTAAAATAATTAGATTGCTGATAATTCGCTATAAAGAAAAAATATATGTCAGAGTTTGAACCAAAAGTAGTCGCCTTTGTATGCAACTGGTGTACTTATGCAGGGGCCGATTTAACCGGCACAAGCCGGATAAAGTACGCATCCAATGTGAAGATTATCCGTTTCCCCTGCACCGGTCGTATCGATTTTATGCTTTTACTGAAATCATTTGCCAACGGGGCAGATGGAATTATCGTTTCGGGTTGCCATCCAAACGATTGCCATTACACGTCCGGTAATTTCCATGCAAAACGCCGATGGATCATGTTTAAGGAACTGATGGATTTTATGGGAATTGATATGAACCGGATCACATTTTCCTGGGTATCTGCCGCCGAAGGTGCCCGCTGGGCAGAGGTTGTAAACGAAACGGTTTCCCGCATCCGCGAATTGGGACCTTACGTTTCTTACAAGCAATTGGTTAATACACCTGTTGAAGAGGAGGTAAACAATGAATAATATAGCAACAAGGGCGAAAGAATTGCTCGAAACAAACGCAGTTCAGGTAATAATTGGCTACGAAGCGGGAACCAACGGAGTTGCCCGTCCTGCATTTATTATTGAAGCAGCAAAAACCGACGCGCTGATTTATGATGAACGTTGCGTTCAGAATTTAGCCGTATATCTTACGAAAAAAGAAGTAAGGAATTTTGGCAGAATGGGCATCGTTGCCACGCTTCCTGTTATGCGGAGCATCATGATGCTGATTTCCGAACAGCAACTGACTTCTGAAAACGTAACTGTGCTTGGAATTTCTGAAAAAGGCGAATTACTCGACATCGCCGATATCGAAGTGATGAAGGGATATATCGAAAAATGTGATCTCGGTAATCCCGCAAAATACAAGGAACAACTGGCTGAGTTGAACAAACTGAGTCCTGAAGCAAAATTTGAATACTGGCAGAAGGAAATGTCGAAATGCATTAAATGTTACGCCTGCCGCCAGTCGTGCCCGATGTGCTATTGCATCCGCTGCACTGTAGAAGTAAACCAGCCACAATGGATTCCGGTACAGGCAAATACACATGGTAATTTCGACTGGCATATCCTGCGCGCCATGCACCTTGCCGGGCGCTGCATCAGTTGCGGCGAATGTGGAAGAGCCTGCCCCGTAGGCATTCCCTGCCATTTGCTTACCATGCAGCTTGTTGATCAGGCTCATAATTATTTCAAGGTTTATGCCGGCACTTCGGATAACATGAGTTCCGTGATGTCAACGTATGAACCCAATGATAAAGAAAACTTTATTATTTAAGATGGAAACAACTAAGAAATTAATCCGGAAACAATCGCTCGGAAAATTATATACGAAATTATCGGAAAGCAGTAAGATTTACGCACCGGTTGTAGCGGCTGATAAACAGGTGGAATATAAATACAATCCTGATTTTTCCGAAGTCACTTTCGATCATATTCAATCAACACTTTCGGTTAAGAATGTTGTATTTCCCAAGGTTGAAAATGTTTTGTTTTACGACAACGAAAAAACAGAAAGTACGCTGACTGATGTTGACCTGAATAAAATACCGGAAGTCGTTTTATGGGGCGCTCATCCATGCGATACTGCCGCTTATGATGTTCTGCGCTCTATCTTTTGCTGGGATATTACGGATGAATTTTTCGCCAAACGTTTTGAGAAATTATCTGTGATCGGATTAGCCTGTCATCAGAGCGATGCTTATTGTTTTTGCACTTCGGTCGGATTGGCACCAAACTCAACCAAAGGAAGCGATATTCTGTTGTCACCATTAAAAAGCGGTGATTACCTGGCAGAAATTCTGACAGAAAAAGGAAGTACAATTGTTGCTGCATCCCCTGAATTATTTGAGCAATTCGCTAACGAAGAAATTAATGTTACTGAAGTAAAACAGAAGTTCAACCACGAACAGGTGACCGCAAAATTAGCAGGTGCTTTTGAACATCCTTTCTGGGTGGCAAATTCATTGCGCTGCGTTGGGTGTGGGGCTTGTGCTTATGTTTGCCCGACCTGTGCCTGTTTCGATATTCAGGATGAAACAAAAGGTAAACTGGGCCGCCGCTACCGTAGCTGGGATTCCTGTGGATTTGGTTTATTTACACTGCACACTTCCGGGCATAATCCGCGTGCCGTTCAAAGCCAGCGGTGGAGGCAGCGCATTTTACATAAATTCTCCTATATGCCCGACCGGAACGAATCGCTGGGCTGCGTGGGTTGCGGGAGATGTTCGCGCGGCTGCCCGGTGGACATGAACATTGCAGAACAATTGGAAGCATTACAAAGTATTTAATTTAGCAGACACATGAGCAACAATATTTATAAGCCTTACATGATGGAGATCGAGAATATTATCGAGGAAACCTCTGATGTAAGGACATTCCGTTTAAAATTCAAGAACAGCGAGGACGCCGAAAAGTTCTCTTTTAAGGCCGGGCAGTTTGGCGAATATTCTGTTTTTGGCGAAGGGGAATCCACTTTTTGCGTGGCATCCGCCCCCACACGCAAAGATTATATTGAATGCACTTTCCGCAAGGCAGGGCGCGTAACAAATGCACTTGCCAATCTCGAAATTGGCGACACCGTTGGTTTCCGCGGGCCATATGGAAACACATTCCCTATTGAGGAATGGGAAGGCAAAAACCTGCTCTATATAGCCGGTGGTATTGCTCTGCCACCCATGCGCTGCGTCATCTGGAATACGATTGATTTGCGCGAAAAGTATAAAGATATCACCATCGTTTACGGTGCCCGCACGGTAGGCGACCTGGTTTACAAACACGAATTAAAGGAATGGGAAGAACGCCCGGATATTAAACTTATCACCACCGTTGACCCCGGCGGACAAACCCCCGACTGGAAAGGCGAAATAGGCTTTGTTCCCATGGTGCTGGAAAAAGTAGCTCCTTCCAGCGAAAACACCATTGCCATACTCTGTGGACCGCCCGTGATGATTAAATTTACCATGCCGGTACTGAAGAAACTTGGTTTCCAGGATAAGGATATTTACACCACTCTCGAAAACCGTATGAAATGCGGCTTTGGCAAATGCGGGCGCTGCAATGTAGGTAAGGTATTTGTCTGTAAAGACGGACCGGTGTTCAGCTATGAGCAGATTTTAACGCTGCCGGAAGAGTATTAAGCGCATAATCCGCTTTCAATTAAGTTTAGTTTTCTTTTGTGCAGAATTATAAATTCTGCAATGTTCATAGCGGCGTTACAACCGAACGAAGTGAGCTCAGCGAAGCTAAATGCCGCTTAGCGGAGTTAACGGCTGCTTTCGTATCCACCGTTAATGAACTTTGTGGTGTGCGAACACCTTGCGGTTGCATCATCAGCCCCAATATTTTTAACCACATATTGTAGCCTGTGCTTTTCTTAATGTCTATGAATCAAGTTTATTTCTGATAACTCTTGTCCAATCTGATGAATTCCCAATAAAATTTTCTCTGTTTGTGTTTCAGAAGGTTTCTTGCGACCCTGAACATATTGTGAGAGCAATGTAGGATTCATACCAATCTTTTCGGCGAGAAACTTGGAGTTAAGTACTCTATAGTGTATAAAAAACTGTTTAAAATCAATCTCAAACCTAAGATTTTCCTGAGTTATAATCACTTTCTCATCTTCAAAGCAAAGATTTGCAGCTTCAAGAGCGTTTTCCATTAGTTCGGGAATCGTTCTTCCTGTTGTGAAAATTGGGTAATACTCGGAGAATGCTGAAAAACCCGTATTGGTTTTTTCCACTATCATCTTTATTTTTTTGCTTATCGTTTTCATGGCTTTCTATTTTTATTAATCCTCCAATTTCAAACCTGCGTCCTTGAGAATCTTCTTCTCAAGACCCTTACCAACTTCCTGACTTCCGTGATTCGGGAATATAATAGTTCCTGCTTTCTTATCGTGTCTCATCTTAACGTGAGAGCCTTTCTGTGAAACAGGATACTACCCGTCTTTTATCAAAAATCTGTACAGTTCAGAACATTTCATGCATTATTAGTAAGTTGTTCCGCCAAAGGTAAATAATAATTTACCTTTCTGCAAAAATATTTCTTAATTTGCAGGATTTTCGTAGCCTTGGCTACAACGGTTGGGGCTTGGCGCCGGGGATTCGTTTATGCAGAATTACAAATTCTGCAATGTTAAAAGCGGCATTGCAACCGAACGGAGTGAGCTCAGCGAAGCTAAATGCCGCTTTGCAGGGATTTATAGTTCAATAATATTATTTATTGATGTCGCCTTTTTTGGTAGTTGATTTTTTTATGAGTTCAAATGCTATTTTTTTCATTTGCTCATCTAAATTATCAATAGTTAATTTTGCCTCAGAAAGTCCCAATTGAGGCTTCATATTTTCAACAAATGATAATGCAACCCACAAAGTGCATACTTTGGCTTTAGATTGAGAACATTCTTTGCAATTTTGTGTATCATTTAACTCAAAACTAATATCTTCAAAATCTCTGTTTTCAGATAGCAATTGCACAAGTTCTTCATAGTGTGGACAGTCTTTATAACTCATCTTATTATTTTTTAACTCTGATTCGGCTCTATTCTTGCCACTAGCGGGTATTAGTCTTACTCTACGCTCTCAAATACTGATTAGCTTTCTTTTATACAGAATTACAAATTCTGCAATGTTCAAAGCGGGGCCATTCCGTGTACAAGATAAATTCGATTCTAATACTGGAATAATTTGTAAGATGCATTCATAGCCTGAATGATAAACCGACTCAGGCTCAGCCTGAGCCGAATTGTTCCAATCTTTGTTTAGTAAAGGATAGCCTTAGCCGAGCAGGGGTGGTGCCCAATCGACTAGCTCTGGTACTACTCATTTTCAGGAAGTGATTCGTTTGGTTTCTCATCTGTTTTTCCATTATAACTTTCCATCATTCTTTGAGCGACAGAACGCTGAACAATAGATTGAACACTCGAATTCATATTCTTTAATTTAAAAATGTTGTTGAACCCATAAAAGCCAAATTCAGTCACAAGCTTTCCTATGAGTTCGTCAGCAAAAGAAGATGACACAACGTTGATATTAGCAAAGTCAAGAGAAATGTTTTTACTTGATTGTTTGTAAATATTTATCAACTCATTTCTGATTTTCTCTCCGGATGTTCTTGTACCAACACCAGATTCTTTACTATGCAAGCCGATATTGATATTGCCTGCATTATCCTCCAATGATTCTAATTTGAGATTAACAGGTTCATATCCGCCAAGTGCTTTAGAAATAGAAATTTCTTTTCCGTAATCTATCTGGAAATCAACAATGCAGCCATTATCATAAGGTAGTTGTGGAATCCGGTCAAATGTTTTAAATTCATTATTTGTTAGATTGTAGCAAGCGGAATTGGAAGTAATATTTAATATTCCGGTGTTCTCACTCACTATTTGATGTAGCCCCCAAAGCCCATTGCCCTGGCCAATCTTCTTATCTCTTGTTACACCTTCTTTTACTGCAAGTTTTAAGGCTTCCACCGGCGTTTTGGGTTTGTGCACTAAAGAGGAGAGCAAAGAGTTGTAAATTCCCTGACCTGTATCATACACGCAAAAAACAAAATGTTTTGTTTTGGGATGAACCTGCCCCATAACATATCCAAAACTTCGGCTTGAATGTTGCAATACATTATCTAGAACTTCATTAATAGACCACTCAAAGCCCTCTAAAACGCCTTTCTCACAAACTATGATTTGAGATAATTCATCAACAAATGAATTAATTAAAAGATAGATATCGTCAGCACTATCAAATCGCCAGATCTTATCCAAACTTGCTTTTTGGGCAAGTTCTTTGTTCGCCTGAACCCGAAGTGGGTTTTTGACTGAAAGTTTTTTTAAATATTCAGTTAAATAATAGAATTCAAAATTAACACCTCTTAAACCCATATTTTCAATTATACCAGCTATAGGAACGCTGACATTTGGGAACGCCCCCTTGACAATTTTAAAATTAAGAATCAGGTTTTTGTTATGAGAATTGATTGTTTCATTAAGAATATCAATGAATTCCGAAACAATTCTTGGATTGGTTAAGTTGTCAAATATAAGTTCTTGACCCTCTTGGGTTATTAGAGGAATAAGTGGAGGGTTCTTTTTCATTTTTCGTTGTCTCTAAGTTGCAAATTTAGTCGTTTTATGCGAGAATTTTGCTGCCGCGATAGCATAAAAGCTAAATGCCGAAGCTAGCCTCAGGCCGGGAGAATACTCCATCAAACAGAATTTGCAATTCCGCTTTTAAAACAGGACAATTTGCAATTGCCTTGTAATTTACCTCTCTTATTTCTTCTTTGTATTTATGTTGTGCTGAATTGCAACCGAACGGAGTGAGCTCAGCGAAGCTAAATGCCTCATAGCTGGGCATTGCTCCTTTTTTTGCCTAACTTTTTCGAGGTCTATTTCTTTTTATTATTTTTGATCTCAGGTTTTAGGTTCACTTTTACTCTTACTATTGTGAACTTTTCATACAAAACCATGTTGATTACCTCAAAATAAACTGATTTATGATACCAGATGGTCTGATATCCGGTACCTGGAAAAGTGATAATAAAGCTATCAAGTTCAATCTCCCTTTGATTATTTTCGAGGAAGATGGCTCTCAGATCGTGTATTGTCCGGCATTAGATGTTTCAGGATATGGTGATAATGAAAATGAAGCCATTGACTCGTTTCAGGTATGTCTGGGAGAGTTTCTTCTCTATACAGTTCATAAGAAGACTTTCCACAGCGAGCTTCAACGCCTGGGTTGGAAGCTCAAAAAGAGTAGCCACAAACCAATGGTTCCACCTGATATGGTCAGGTTGCTGGAAAACAATGACAATTTCAGCCGTATATTTAATAATTTTCCTTTCAGGAAAATTGATAGCCCAATTGAATTGCCTGCATAAATGAGCCGCCTGAGCAACATCCCCCTGCGGGTATTCAGGGAGTTTCTTGAGCATAACGGGCTAAAAGATAATAAGAACCAAAGGTGGTCATGAAATCTGGGCAGGTAAATGCCTTCAACGACCAATTGTTCTTCAAACCCATAGGTCACCTGTTCCTGAGTTTATAGTCAGGCAATGCCTGAGGGCGCTTAACAAGAATGAGCAGGATTTCATTGATTTTTTCTCATCCTGACAAACGCGCACCAGCAAGGTTTCTTTCATGCAGAATTACAAATTCTGCAATGTTCTGAGTGGAATTACAGCCGAACGTAGTGAGCTCAGCGAAGCTAAATGCCGCTTATCAGGGCACGCTTTATAAACGCGCCTAGCGGGGATGTTGGATTTGTTTTATTTTCGTCAATTTTCTTTTCACTTTCTGAAAAAATATTGCCTCCTCCAGGGACCACCTCCTGCAAAAACTAAAAAGTTTCCACCCACGTATTCATAATAATCAATGACTAACACTTTATCTTCTGATTTGCAGAGTCTAATTCTTCTAACGTCTACATGACTAAAAATTATTGGGATAATTATCCGTTCTCGTCTATGATAAATTTGATAATATCCTCTTTTGAATTTTCCTCTAAACGTTTTTACTTTTACTAAAAGACTGTCTTTGTATGTAATCATTAGAGAACCATTTTCAGTAAACTCTAAATTAACCGAATCTGTTTTAACATCATTAATATCCAATAATTCTAAAATATCAAATTCGCTTTTCGAACCTTCTCCATTTACAGAAGTCTTAAATAATTTATTGCAATATGTCCCTGAGAATGAATTGTCTATTTTCTGAAAAATGGTTTTATTAATTTTCAAACTAGTTCCACAGGAACTCATCAAAATAATCAAAACGAAAGATACTAGGTTTCTTCTCATAAGATGATTATTCAAAATGAATGCCTGGAAAAGATGTATTCATTAGCACAGTGGAATTTAGCAATTCCTCTAAGAAAACCGGACAATTTAGCAGTGTTGAACTCAATCGTTCGGTTGCAATTGCCTTAGAATTCACCTCTCACATTCCATTTTAGTATTTATGTAGTGTAAATCACAAATTCTATATTGCTCAGAGCGGCTACTTTTCCCAAGACCATTTTCTTTTTTTTAGCCAGCAGTCAGAATCAGGTATCGTGTCAACTTTGACAAATGTCGCAGAATGATATTTAATTCCTTTTTTATCTATTTCACCAATTCCCTTATCAGAAGAAATTATTTTGTGAAATGGGATTGTCTCAATTTGTATGATATTATTTCTATCAATTACTTTAAACCATAATTCATCATCATACCAACATGGATCTGCATCCCCGAATCTAGGTTTGTAAATGACCTGGACTTTTATGGTGTCGTTGAAAATTCTGTACCCTCCCCAAGCAGTACAATCATAATAGGTTCTTTTTATTTTACCTGTTTTATCATGAATAACTTCTTTAAAGTAGCTGTTTAAATCATCTTTATCACCAATCCAGTCATGAATATTCTTAACGTAAATTCCGTCTCTATAAAATAGGAAATTTTCATAAAGAGTATCCAATTCATAACTAGTTTTTGTTTTAAACTTCCCTGAATATATTGGCTGGTTAAAAACCGAAGAGACTACATAATATCCATCTATATTTATCAGTGAATCGATATTAGTATTGTTGCCATCAAACTTAAACGTAAATCCTTTCTTGATATGTCTTGGAACTATAAAATAACTACAGGAAGAACTGACGATTATCAGTAATAACAGAAGGTAATTTTTGATTTGATTACTAATCCTAATCATAAAGTTTTTATAATGTTAGCATACGATTCGATATACGCTAGATGGCGAATATTTTTCCGATACCCGTCATTCCTAATAACCTCGAAATTTACAACAAATCCAAACACCCTCACCATACAAAAAAAACTGCCGGCCCTTCATATCCGGCAGTTTTGGTTTTGCAGATAGTAGACGAGCGCAGGGAGCAGTATTATACAAGCACAATCTCAACGCTGCCCTGGTAGGCCATAAAGTAATAAGAAAAACAGATACCGCCCGGCAAGGAATTTTACTTTTTCATAAAAATAAAACGTGTTATAAAGATCCCTTTCCCGTCATCTTTTCCCGCGTCACTTTCCACACCGCTGGTAACAAAAACCAGTTCCCATCCTTCTTTGGCCATGTCAGTGAGTTTGGAACTTATTAGTGCATCGTTGGAAGCAATATTCTGAAAGTTGATGCCAACCCCGCTGTAAAAGTTTAATAATTTGGTTTCTTGCAGGTTATCGACCTTGGCTTCTGAACGATCCACTTTATCCTGATCTGAGTCTTTTCCTTCTTTTCTTTCTGTGGTAAATTTTTTGTAATCCATAGCCTGTTGGTTATCGATCATTCTGGAACGTCCAATCCCCATGGGAACAATTGATTCCACTGTTGTGATTACTTTGAACTCCTGTGCTGTAACTCCAAGGAATGAAGTTGCAGCAGCTAATCCTAAAAAAAATAATTTTTTCATTGATTGTGATTTAAAGTTAGTCCTACTCGTATGGCTTTTCGGTTTCGCCCGTTTTTTTAAGTGGTTTCATTCTCCACAGATTGTTTTTGTAATATTAGTTGATTTGCCTTGCTAAGCAGAATTTGGCTTTGATGTACTCAATACGTTTGATTGCAATTCCGTCTGGAATAACGGACAGTTTAACTGAGTTGAGCTCACTTCGTTCGGTTGCAATTGAGTTGTACGGTACATATCTAAATTCTTCTTTGTATTAATGTTGGGCAAAATTACAAATTCTGCAATATTTGGAGAGGAATTGCAAATGCCGCCCAGCCGGGGTAAAGTCTATAGCTACGAACCGCATTAGAATTTAAATTAAAAAACCTACTTCAGAAAGTTCCTTTCCTATTTGTTGAACACCCTTCAGGATGCGTTTTGTTTGAAAAGGCGAGGGCTTCTTAATCCCTTTTATGTATTGAGCCATTAAGCTTTGATTCATTCCGATGCGTTCGGAAAGAGCTTTTGCATTTATCACCTTGTAAAAGTCGAAAAAGCTTTCGAGGTCATAATTAAACTTTATTTCATCAATTGAATATGTAAAACCCTTGTCCTCAAAAGTGAGAGAAACGGCTTCCATTATATTCGTTTTGAGATGTTCGAAGGTATCCCCTTCGGTAGCAATAAAACTATTGCCTATCGAGGCATTGGCGCTGTAGCCTTTATTCTCTTTTATAACAGTCATATTTATTTTAGGCTTCTTCATCTTTTGTCCGATTTAATTTCTGCCTGGCTGAGTATGGCGTTTAACAATCCCTTTTTTACTTCTTTTCCTGCGTGGTATGGCACAGTAATTTGCCCTTGTTTTACAGGGTTTTGCATAATGACGTGGCTGCCCTTTTTCATTGCCTCGAACCAACCATCCTTCTTTAGAATTCTGAAAAGTTCATTATACTTCATCACAGCAAAAGTAATATATATATTACTTATTGATTCTCAAATCTTATATTTTTTATCATTATTGTCCGGTTAAAAATATCGAAATTCATAAAACCCTTGTATTTATTGCATCCCGACGGGACTTGTGACAATAGGGGTTTGTTTTTTGTACTACCAATATTTCCTCCCTACAGGACTGTCCCGTAGGGGCAATATACTGGTAGAGAATAAGATGAAAAGCTCAATAAGTCCCGTCATGGACGTTATATAAATTTAGCCGGACAACAATGATTTTTTATTAAAATTCAGAATTATTTTATTTCATATCGTTCTTTCTGTTTTTACTAAGGACAAA
>CAZEDO010000110.1:0-11188 GCA_964511085.1 uncultured Lentimicrobiaceae bacterium | reverse complement strand
GAGATTTCTGAATGTGACTGGAGTTCAGACGTGTGCTCTTCCGATCTATGATGATTTTTGGTATCAGTAAATATATTTCAGTGCCTTTGTCTTTAGCATTAGTCTGGTTGCTGGTTGTTAAAGGGAACTACAAAATTGCCGAACGCATTTTCCTTGTTTTTAGTGCATGTCTGCTCATGTACATCGTTTCAGCCCTCATGGGAAAACCTCACTGGGGCGAGATAGCTACAGCAATGACACATCCTCACATGGAATTCAATGCCACTTACCTGGCTATCGTCATCGGAATAATCGGGACTACCATTGCTCCCTGGATGCAGTTCTATATGCAATCGTCTGTTATTGAAAAAGGCCTGAAAATGCGCGATTACAAATACACGCTCATTGATATTGTGATAGGATGCCTGGTAACGGTAATAGTTGCTTTTTTTATCATTGTAGCCTGTGCTTCAACGCTTCACGAAAATGGCATTAAGATAGAAGAAGCCAAAGATGCCGCAATGGCATTAAAGCCTTTGGCCGGGAGTTTAGCATCTACATTATTTGCTTTAGGTTTATTCGTAGCGTCGATCTTTTCGGCAACTATTTTACCTCTGGCCACCGCATTCTATGTTTGTGAAGCATTTGGTTTTGAGGCCGGTATTGATAAAAAATGGGAAGAAGCCCCTGAATTCTATTTTCTCTATACAGGTATTCTTCTCCTGGCAGCAGGAATTATCCTTATCCCAAATGCTCCACTCATAGCTATAAGCCTCTGGTCGCAGGTTATAAACGGCATTCTGCTCCCAGTGGTTTTAGTCTGCATGATCCTTCTCATCAACAATAAAAAAATCATGGGCAAATATGTTAACAGACCGGCAACAAATATCATCGGATGGTCAACCATTATTATACTCGTCGCTCTTTCGTTAATGCTACTGATAATACCGTTACTTTAATTGCCATTACAGATCGCTCACCTTTGCTTTAGTCCGCGCTTACTTCACGCTTATTTTCGCACTTCCTGAGTATGAATGGTACTGCCCGTTATACATAGCATCGGCGCTAACCGGCCCCATCACAAATTCTCCTTTGCCAACCACCCTTATTGTATAATAGAATTTTTTCGTTGTAGTAGTAGCAGTGGTAAAGAATGAAATCCTGTCGTCGCGGATATCTGTATAGTCCGGCGTACTGCCAGCCTTCATCCATTCAGCTTTACGCTCGGTATTAAGACGGGAATTTTCAATTTCGAAACAAGCCGGCAACAAATCAGTAACCGCCACATTTTCAACAGCAGATGATTCTTTAGTCCTGAGAGTAATTTCAACAACAACCATATCGTTTTGTATGAATGAATTGCCACTGAGTGCCCTGCCATTCCTGTCGTAAAATTTCTTCCGTACTTCGAGAAAATTATCTTCATCACGCCGCAGGCCGGATGACTTAATGCCTGATATCTCATAAAAATAGAAAAGATTGCCGCTTCCTTTAGCAACAATTTCCAAATCAGTATTGTTGAGGTTGGTGTTTATCACCAAATCCTTATTATTGAACTGTCCCGAAATTTTCCCATTCACCTTTACATCGGCGTTAATGTCAGTTTTTGATGCCATGCTTGCAAACCTGCCTAAAGCCAGCAGCCCGAAAGCATTTTCCTGAGTCGAATACCAGGATTGCTTTCTAAATTCCGCAGATAGCATATTCACCATTATACCAATTTGCGGATTATCCGGATCTGTATCTATCAAAGCATAAAGTATCAGAGCCCTTTCGCGGATATAGGAATCAAAACATCCGCCAAATGTGTTAACCGGTAATTCGGTGCCGACTTTAGATGGCAGCAACTGCCGGTATGCAAGCCTGTCGCCGGCCTGCATAAACGCAGCTGCAAGCAAGTATTGGCTTTCAGTATTAAGCTCATTGAATCTTGAACGGTAGTAATTCATGAGTGGGATATTCTGGCGGCCTGCAAGGGTAAGAACATAAAGTGAATACATTATTTCCTGCCGGGGGATTACCCGCGATTTCAAAACATTATTTTCATAATAATACCAGGTTGCTGTTTCCTTCTCTTTAACTTTTTGCTCTAAGTATTTATACAGATTCTGGAGTGTCCGCTGGTTAACGTTGTAGCCTGCTTTGTCAGCCTCATATAGAAAATGTGCTGCGTATGCGCTCGTCCACCAATTAACTTCTCCGCCTGTTGGCCATATGGACAAGCCACCGTTGTATTGTTGAAAAACTTCCACTTTCTGAATAGCTTCCTGCACATTGTAGCGTGGATTCATTTCCGTTTTTGCATCGCTGTAATCACCGGGATAAGCATTCATGGCTTTCATCAGATCAGCCAGATATATCTGCGGAAAAGCTGCTGAAACAGTTTGTTCCATACAACCATAAGGATATCTGATTAACGAATTGAGTGTTCCGGTAAATTCTGCAATTGGTGACTTACTGAGCAATAAACGTGACTGCACTCCGGCTGGAAACATTCCGCTGTTCAGTTTAACAGATTTTGAACTTCCTGCTTTAACAGAACCGGCACCGGTGAACCTTACAAGTCCTGATGGTGGCCTTACAGGAACCTGTGTAAGTTCAGTGAAAGTTTCTCCAAACCCTTTGGCGATCACTTTGATATCAGCCTGGCCCACAGCTTGGGTAGCTTCGATATTGAATTCAACATGTTTCTCCGAATTTGCCGGTATTTTCACTTGTTGAGTTGTCCGTCCAACTGCTTTAACAGTGCCTTTTACAACAAGTTCAACCGAAACATCTGCCTGTTTGCCTGTTGTATTGGTGATTGTAACAGGCACGTCTGATTTATCCCCCGGCGACAGAAAACGCGGAAGTGATGTACTAAGCGTAACCGGATCAGATACATGGATCAGCTTTTCCGACCCTCCAAATCGTTTATCTTTATATGCAGCAGCCATCACACGCAGTGCTCCTGAAAACTGTGGAACATCAATTTTAAATGTGTATTCGCCCGAAGCATTTGTGCGACATTGCCCACTCCACAATGAAACAAGTTTCACACGTTTGCTGGTTATAGGGTTTATCCTACGTTCCATATCAAATGGTGATCCCCCCGCAAAACTGGATGATCGGAGCGATAATTCAGGGAAGAGTTGCCTGTAAACATCATAAGCACTAACTCCCAAAGCCCGCTTGGAATAATAATAAGCATAAGGATCTGGTGTTTTATAATCCGTAACCTGTAGAATCCCTTCGTCCACAACGGCAACTGTAAGCTCAGTGTTTGGCGTAGTTTTGATGGTAATCTGCTGTTTTGATTTCGACCGGCATTTTTCAGGCGACTGAATAGTGACGTGTAGTCTGTTGCCAGGATTATCAACTTTAAGAGACTGGTAGCCATGTGCTACAGTGAGAGGCAGTTCATTATCACTTATCTTTTTAAATGCCGTAGCTGAAACATAGATATTTGGCAGAAATTCGTCCTTGATCTTTATATCCAAACTTGCGGCTTTATCTTTTATTTGGAGGAACCGGTATTCCAGAACATCCTCCTGCTCAAATGTAATCAGCATTGATCCGTCAAATGGTGATTTGAAAAGCAGGTGCGCTGTTTCGCCCGGCTGATAACCATTCTTATCAGTGGAAATACTGATTTCTCCTTCCCTGTTTATTTCAAATGAAGAATAATCGGTGTCCGACCAGCCATAGGCATAGAATTGTGCAGCAACATAGTTTTCAGCACCGGGTAGCATTACGCGCACTTCATATTCACCTGATCTTGCCGGCTTGAAGGACACTACTCCTCCTGCCCCATTCACAATAATATCCCTGGTAAATACCTGCGTTTCCCGTCTCTGGGAAATGTAGTTGTACCGGTTGGAATTCCGCTCTACCACATTTTCGTAATTGAAATATTTTATCACAACCCTTGCTTTAGCGCCATTCACAAGGTTTCCAGCTTTATTGACCGCAGCAAAACAGAAGCTGAGAGGTTTGCGGGTCGAAACCCAGCTGTCAAAATTTTTAATTCCGAAAAAGACATCCTGTGTTATTACATCAACCTGCGACAGCCTGTTAACCGGCCTTCCGGTTTCATCGAATACAGTGGAAAATATCCTGCCGTCGAGGATACCAAAGTTTTTGAATTCCGGCAAAACAATACTTTGTGTGCCTTTGCCAGCCGCATCTGTCTTTCCTTGCCGCAACTCCTGCTTTGCAAAGAATTTGGCATTAATGTTAAAACTATAATCCGGGAATTTTATAGGCTTGAAATTCTTCATGGATAGGCGTAATTCCACTTCGTAGTTCCTGTCCACTGCTGGCGGGCCAAATAAATTAAGGGCTTCAAGATCAACCGTAACAGGCTCACCTTGCCGGTATTCACTTTTGTTGGTTTTAACATTCACTTTGACACGGTCGGGCATGAATTCTTCTACTGAGATGCGGCGCGTATTGAGCAATATATCATTCCCGGAGTAAACCTCAATAAGATATGTCCCTGTCATGGCTGCAGCCGGTAAAACAAAACGGGTTTCGGCAGCACCTGAGTTATTCAGCTGTTTACGGAATGACTTGTATTCCTTGCCGTTGGGCCCAAGAATTTTTACTTTTACCGGGATATCAGCCACAGTCTGCCATCTCGTAGTACGGACTAATGTATTAATAAACACGGAATCACCGGGTCGGTAAAGTTCTCGGTCGCCATAGATAAAAACATCATAATCCATGTTGCCGAGGTACTTTCCGCCAACATCGAAGCGGGAAGTTTCCACCTGTGAATTGTTGAAGAGAATAAAGTTAAAATCATTGGCTAAACGAGCGCTGATCATGGCAATAGTAAAGCCAGAAGCAGATTTCCTTACCTCTTTAAAAACGGCAACACCTTTGTTATCAGTGAGTGCCGACATTACCTTCTGATTGTTCGAACTCACTAATTCCACCTTCGCGCCCTGCAAAGGCGAAGCATCTTTAAGCGAATTAACGAATACAAAAACATCCTCTTTTCCCTGCTTCACTATTATTCCCAAATCGGAGAGTGAAACAAGCAGAACGTCCTGTAGCCAGCGTTTATCAACAGATTCAACTTTTACCAGATAAAACCCTTTATAGCTTTCATTAAAATTCAGTTCCTCCAGATTGAGATTAAGCAGGCGGATATTGCCGCTTTTTGGAAGAGATCGCGTGTCCACTTCGCGGCTCATCACTGCACGACCATAATCTTCGGAGAACGGATAACCATATATATCGTAATATTCATTGTCTTCGTAACAGTAGTCATAGTTTTGCCCATTGCGCATATACGCCTGGATGTTATTCTCAAATATTTTGAAGACAGATATTTTTACCCTGGGAATGTTGATGATATTAACTCCGAGGTTCCGCTCTCCTCTGGCAGACAGGTACATCCCTTTTTTATCAGCGAAAGCTACATACGGCTCCAACTGCCCGAAAGAAACACTTTGCTGGTAATCTTCGCCCATCTCTTTTCCAAAAACACCTTTAAGCTTACCGGAAACCTTGATAGTATATATTTCATTTTCGAGGAAAGCGCCTTTGAGGCAAAAACCGTTATCAAGGATTTCAATCTCAGTCCTCAACGAAGGCTCGGTAGTAAAGTATTGCGAAATATTTTCCCCAATCACAGGCTGGGTTGTAAGGACATTAATGATCCCTTTTCCTTCGCGGAATTCGGTGAATATATCGCTGATGGCAAGTTTATCGCGGGAAGGAATAATAAATGATTTTTGGATGGCATCGGGTGTGGTATAAGAACTTCCTACGCATTCCAACCCTTTGTTAATGGTAATTGTGCCATTGATAGCCTCGTCGCCGGTTGATTGTGGCGGTTGGAATGAGAGTTCAATTGTGGGCGATTGTTCTTTCGAAATAACCGAATATGCCAACTCCCCATCTGCTGTTTTAATCCGAATAAAATCCTTGATCACCGAAGGAGATACAGGAGAATTGAAAAGTAACTGAACCCTCACCTCCACCTGGCTTCCTTCGCCGCTGGCCAAAGCCCAATATGCCTCAGCATTATCAAGTGCCAGGTAAGCGGTATGAAATTTAACAGCTTCTTTATCGACTGTATATTTCTTTGCAGAATGATGGACCAGGTAGTTTCCCGGAATTGCTTTATAATCGGTGCTGTAAGCAAATGGCCCGGCGGGAGAAAAAGTAAGCTCCCGCTTACTTGTCCAGCGGAATTTACCTTTTACCGCAGGTTCGAAGGTGAGATACGACAAGGTATCCCAGCGGTTGAGCAGCGAATCTGCAACCAAATCCTTGTTGAAAGTAAAAACCAGGTTCTGAAACCTGTCGATCTGGCCATCAAAATTGGTCTCCTTAATTTTAAGGGTGTTGCTTCCGGTACATGATGCCAGAAGTAATGTTACAACAATTAACCGGAATAATTTTCTGCTCATCGGGGTTGGTTTTAGGCAGGAGTGAATATTCTACTAAGGAAGAATTTCGACATGTGTAAATGCTGGTTGCACGAGATCGGTATGTAAAAGTCCATAAAGGTGAAGATCTTTAAAATTTCCAAGGTGCTTAACATGCTGGCGCAGGTATCCTTCCTCTTTCATCCCAATTTTCTGCATAACCCTGCCTGATGCATCGTTGCCGGTAAAATAATGGGCGAAGATCTTATGAAGATGAAGGTATTCGAAACCATACTTTGTAATGGAATAAGCTGCTTCGGTGGCGTATCCTTTGTTCCAGTGCCCGGCAGCTATCCAGTACCCGAGTTCGGCATTTTCAAGTTCCTGCTTCATGGTTAATCCAATTGCGCCAATCAGTTGTTCCTCCATGCGCAGACAGATGGCAAGGATCAGGCTCTTGCGTATTAAGAAATTATTCTGGTGGGAAGCAATCCATTCGTTTGCCAGTCCATACGGGTACGGGTGCGGAAGATTGAGAGTGGTAGCAGCAACGCGTTCGTCACCAGCCATGTGCTGCACTTCAGCAGCATCGGATAAGAGGAAGGGACGCAGGCAAAGCCTTTGGGTTAGTATTGTTGGGCGCTGGTCGGTCATAGGAAAAATGGTTGAACTAAAGTAGTAATTTTTGGGCTTGGTTTTTTGTGATGGCAATAAGGCTGCAAAGAATTGTTTGTTTTACTGAAAGCTATGCTTATTTATTTGGGTTCTTCGCAATAATGCGTACCATAAAAATATATGTCTATTGTTGCGAATACATTTTAATTACCCCGTGCTTTAGAGCGAGGTTGGTGAAAAGATACGCAAAAGGGCTTTAGCCCAAAATCTTTTAAACCCCATTGGGCAACTGAGATTCCCAAAGAACAGAATAGTAAGCATTCCAAAAGGCCCGGGCTCAATGTTACAGGCTAAAGCACTGATTTAGTTTGCTGCGTTAGTCCCCGGACTTTAGTCCGGGGTAATTCAAATACGCATGAAAAATAATAAATATTGGTATTGATCATGATTGTTTGAACATTATTCTAACTGATTTTGTTTAACAGCAAATCAATAACTTTAAACAATGACACCAAATTATACTTCAATTACACAATATCTGAAATATTTGATATTTAGTTTATTCATTTTTTCAACCTTAATCACCTCATCTGTTTATGCTCAAACCCTGACTATTCAGTCGCCGAACGGCGGGGAAGTATGGACCGTTGGGCAGGTTGAAATAGCTTCCTGGTCAGGCCAGAACCTAAGTGGTGTTGTAACCATCGAGTTTTCCTCTGATGGAGGAACCAACTGGTGGTATTTTGGGGAAGTACCATCCGGACCTAACGGAGGCAGTGCCTCAGTGAGTGTTCCCAATATTTCAACCTCCAATGCTGTGCTGAGAATTGCCGAAGTGAACAATCCTTCAGTCAGCGATATAAGTGATGCGCCATTTACTGTTAACATTCCACCAATCTTCATCTGGGAACCATCTGCCAATTCCGCAGTATTTGCAAACAGCCTGACCCAGGTTTACTGGATACTGTACATTCCGGGTATCACCCTTCTGAATGCTGAAATTTCAATTGATAACGGACTAACCTTTACTCCTGTTGCTCAAAACCTGAATGCGCTTTTGAGTTATACTTATCTGGAATTATCAGACACGCCTTCTGATTCATGTATTCTGAAACTTTACAATGCGGAAGATCCTTCGGAGTTTGGACTGAGCGATGTTTTTTCGATAAGCCCTCTTCCGGTTTATACATTGACCTCGCCGGCCGGTGGAGAAATAATCAATACTTACAGCCCGCTAACAATTACCTGGACTGTCGAAAACCCTTATTCACCTGCTAATTACCTGGAATTCTCTATGGATAATGGCGAAACCTGGGAGGTAATCGCTAATGGCAGCAGCCAGGGGAATTCAGGAAGTGTAGAATGGACAACACCAAATGTGAATTCTGAACAATGCCTGATCCGGATTACCGATTCATATGCATCTTCAGCCAGTGCTACCAGCGGAGCTTTTACAATTATGGCTTACCCTGAAACCCCTGTTTGCATGGTATCGGTGGACAGCCAGACAAACCACAATGTTATCATCTGGGAAAAGCCTGTTTCCGACCTCATCACCGATTTCCTGGTTTATAAGGAAACGGATGAAGCCAACGTTTATCAGATAATTGATACTATAGGTTATGATGAGGTGCCGATGGTAACTGATTTTAGCTCAAACGCTGCCATGCGACCTTATCGTTACAAAGTAGGATTCAGAGATAGCCAAAACAGGGTATTCCCTGCGAGCGATTACCACCAGACCATTCACCTGACGATAAGCCAGGGCGTAAACAACAATTGGAACCTGATCTGGACGCCCTATGTTGGATTTAACTATTCTTCATATAACATTCTTCGCAAATCAGGATCAGGAAGTTATGAGACGATTGCCACCGTTTCTTCCAGTTTCAATTCATTTACCGATTTCAATGCGCCTGCAGGTGATGTAGCTTATATAGTGACCATCGCCCATCCGACAGGATGCAATACAAGTTTGCTGAAAACCACTTATGCTGTTGTTTACTCCAATGAAGCTTTAGTAAGCATGGTTTCAGCAGATGAAAACAAAGAAGTTAATTTCAGCATTTATCCCTTACCGGCAAATGATCGGATCAATATTCAATTTGGAGACAATGCGACGGGAACACTAAACATGACGATCACTGATATTACCGGCAGGATCATTTATTCCGGCGATTTCAGTGATGTACGTCCGGCGCAGGTGCATTCAATCAACAGCACAAGCTATGCTGAAGGTGTGTATTTGCTGCATGTAGTTTCGGCAGGGAAAAGGAGTACAAAGAAAATAGTGGTCCGGCATTAATTTCTTTCCTATATCCGACTGGTTTATGCAGCCCGGAACAATGAGGTTTCAAACGGAGAATTCAGCATTGCCGGGTTGATGAGTTGAAAGGTTGAAGGTTGAATTGTTGGCCCCTGCTGAGCGTAGTCTACTTCCGATTACGCTCGCTGAAATGCGGTCTCTCGCTGGCGCGGATTTGCAATCCGTACCTTACCAGTGTTAAGAGTCCTAATCTTATTGACTTATTACTAAATTTCGATATGATTTCGCTAACGAATATGTCGTTATAAACGACATAAAGTAAGGCACGGATTGCAAATCCGCGCCAGCAGGAGAACCCGCAAAGATTCAGTATAGCCAGTGATATTGATTCATAATTTATAAACCAAAACCAGCTGGCTGAAGTTTGCAACTTCAGCCCTATTGATTTAGCAGTTTGCAACTGCTAATCTACAAAAAAATCCCGGCATGAACCGGGATTGGAAATGATATTAATAAGTTTAGAAGATACTTATTCAATAACCCTTCTAACGGAATCAATCACAGTTCCATCTACCCATTTGATAACAGCTACCACTTCGTCGCTGAATTTCGGTTTGGTTGGCTTGCCGCAAATGGCTTCGGCTTCGGCTTTCAGGTCCTGAATGGTACGAATCGGGAGTTTGCTGTCCTTCAGTTTTTCGATAAGGTCGGTACGCAAAGGGTTAATGGCAATGCCGCGCTCGGTAACAATCACGTCAATTAGTTCGCCGGGGCCGCAGAGCGTAGTAACTTCGTCAATGATAACGGGAATCCGGTCGCGGAACAAAGGAACGGGAAGTATAACACATTTGGAAAAGAGGCAGTTCATCCATCCGCCTATGCCATGAAGGAGGTAACCGTCGGAATGGGTCACCACATTGGCGTTAAAATTTACATCTACTTCGGTAGCACCAAGGATGGTAACATCCACCATGCCGGCAAAATTGCCTTTTCCGTGATAGTTGTAACTGGTAAAAGGACTTGTGTTGAGATGGTTTGGGTTTTCGCGCATTGAACGCACACCGTCAAGATCGAAAGTTTGCCCGTCGAGGATATATTCCACCAGGCCTTCTTCAAGCATTTTGACGAGGTATTTATTGCTACCACCACGAGCGAATCGGGCTTTCATGCCACGCTCCCTGAGCATTTCGGCAAAATAAACACCAATTGAAAGCGCAGTGCCACCGGCTCCGGCCTGAAATGAAAATCCATCGCGGACGATACCGGCTTCATCGCAAAATTTGGCAGAAAGTTCGGCCAGGTAAAGCCTGTCGGGACTTTTACTGATTTCGGTTGTACCGGAAACAATTTTTTCGGGGATACCTACTTTATCGACCTGTACAACATAATCCACGTAGTTGCCCTGAATTTGCCATGGGACGCATGGGAATGGAATGAGGTTGTCGGTAACCACAATTACTTTATCGGCATATTGCGAATCGGCAAGTGCAAACCCAAGTAAACCGCAAGCGGCTGGACCACGGTCGCCGGTGGCATTGCCAAAAGGATCGGCTGTTGGAGCTGCAATAATGGTAATATCAATATGCACATCTCCATCCTGGATGGCCTGATAGCGCCCTCCATGTGAACGCAAAACGCCGAGCCCTTTCATCTTGCCCTGACTGGTAAACCTCCCCAAAGCACCGTTCATGCTGCCTTCGATGTGGTCGATAGTACCATCCTCAAGGTATTTAATAAGTGGAACATGGCATTCAAAAGAAGCAGAGGGAACCCAGGTGAGGCCTTTAACGCCAAGTTCGGCAGCAATGTCAAATATTTGGACTGCTATAAGATCGCCATTCCTGAAATGATGGTGTGTTGAAATCACACTTCCATCTTTAAGACCGGCTTTAACAAGGGCTTCTTTGAGGGTTGGGATAAGTTTGTTTCCATCTTCGGGATAATCGGCACAACTGGCAATAAGCGG
>CAZEDO010000109.1:0-11997 GCA_964511085.1 uncultured Lentimicrobiaceae bacterium | reverse complement strand
ATGTGGACAATATGCTCCTGTTTAATCCTCTGGCAAAAGATGCCGCAATGATTTCATTAGGTACAACTCCTTCATACTTTGCCGATCCTGTTGAAGTTAAGGGAACAATTATGAATGTTGGCCTTGCTACAATTACTGATGCCGTGGTGCAATGGCAACTTGACGATGGCCCGGTATATACATCTGCATTTTCAGGTTTATCAATTGCAACAAAACAAACATACGACTTCACTTGCAATGATCTGCTGAATGCTCCTATCGGGCCACATGATCTTAAAGTATCGATAATAAATGTCAATGGAACTCCTGATGATTTTACAGGCAACGATACGCTCCAAAAATTGATAAGCAAGGTTTGTTATGTGGTTCCTGCAAAGCCATTGTTGGAAGAATTTACCAGTTCAACCTGCGCACCTTGCGCATCTTTTAATTCGGGTTTTGTTCCTTGGTGCGGCACATATGAGAATGATATTACTCTTATTAAGTACCAGATGAGCTGGCCAAGCCCCGGAGACCCATACTATACCGCAGAAGGGGGAGTAAGAAGGGCTTATTATGGTGTTAATGCTGTACCTGATTTATACTGCAACGGAGGTAATGTTGCCACTACAGTGCCTGATGTTCAAAATGCTTTTGATCAGGCTCAGCTTCAAATCGGCATGATGAAAATTGCTTCCAGCCACTCTTTGGAAGGACAAATTATTACCGTGAGTGCATCTGTTTTACCTTTTAGCAATTTTCCAAATTCCAGAGTGTATATCGTTGTTATGGAAAGAGTTACTCATGATAATCATATGACAAACGGAGAGACAAGTTTCGAACATGTTATGATGAAAATGATTCCGGATGCCGAAGGGACATCAGTTGATTTAACCGACCGGGTTCCTTTTAATATCATCCAAACTGTTGATCTCACCGGAACAAACGTGGAAGAGTGGAATGATCTGATTGTTGGTGTTTTTGTACAGAATTATCAAACCAAAGCTATTTACCAATCTGCATATTCTGTCGAAAACGGCGTATTTGCTACTGAGGCAAGGTTAGCTTCAATGGATATGGACGGACTCCCTTTCCCTGATTTTGCTCCTGACGTTTTTTCGTATGAAGTAATTATGCCACCGGAAACCACTACTGTTCCTGTTATTTCAGGCTTACCTATCGATGAAAATGAAACGGTTATCGTTGTTCCGGCTAATGGATTACGCGGAGCTACAACCATCGATGTATTTGGAGAGGATCTGATGACACATAATACATATAATATTGACTTTGTATTGAGTGGTATTGGCATTGATGCTGTTAAAGAACAGAACCTGGTTGTTTATCCTAATCCCAGTAAAGGAACTGTTAGCTTGTTGAACGCAAATCATTCTCGCATTTCAGTAGTTTCTTCAAATGGAAATTTGGTAAGGACTTACAATGATTTTACCGGAACTTCAATCGACTTAAGATCATTCGCCCCTGGAATCTATACTTTGGTTATTGAGAAACAAGACCATACAATAATCAGAAAAAAAGTGGTTCTGCTTTAATTGACATATAACTATAAAACAAAGAGCGGGTTACCTCACAGGTTTCCCGCTTTTCCTTTTTGTCTTTTAAGGTCTAAAACAAATTCTTAAGAAGTACGTCATCCACCTTATTGGGAAGTGTAACTTTGAGGTTAGGTTCTGCTGCCATAGCGCGTTTGATTGCGAAAACGGCTTCATCGTTGCGTGCCCAGCTTCGTCTTGCAATACCATTATTAACATCCCAATGCAGCATGGATTTAATACGTCTTCCCGCATCATCTGAACCATCCAGCAACATACCAAAACCTCCATTAATCACCTCTCCCCAACCAACGCCACCACCATTGTGCAACGAAACCCACGTGGCACCCCGGAAAGAATCGCCGATCACATTTTGAACAGCCATATCAGCTGTGAATTGAGATCCATCATAGATGTTTGACGTCTCACGGTATGGAGAATCAGTTCCCGAAACATCGTGATGGTCGCGGCCAAGAACAATCGGGGCTGATATTTCTCCTTTTGAGATTGCCTGGTTAAATGCTTCGGCAATCTTTGTACGGCCTTCGCAATCGGCATATAGAATACGCGCCTGTGAACCAACCACCAACTTGTTTTGTTTAGCATCTCTTATCCAGCGGATATTATCCTGCATCTGAAGCGAAATTTCTTTAGGAGATGTTGCTGACATTTCTTTAAGTACTTTCATCGCCAGTTTATCCGAAATATCAAGATCAGCCGGATTTCCGGAAGTACACACCCAGCGGAAAGGCCCGAATCCATAATCAAAACACATAGGCCCCATGATATCCTGAACATAGGAAGGATAACGAAAAAGTCCATCGGGGCTGAATATTTCGGCACCAGCTCTGCCAGCTTCAAGCAGGAAAGCATTTCCATAATCAAAGAAATACATTCCTTTTGCAGTGAGTTTATTGATCGCTGAAACTTGACGGCGAAGTGATTCCTGAACATTCTGCCTGAATTTTTCAGGTTCGTGAGCCATCATCTGTTTTGCGTCCTCAAAAGCAATTCCTGCAGGATAATATCCTCCTGCCCACGGGTTGTGCAGTGAAGTTTGATCAGAACCCAACTCAACAGTAAAATCCTCAATTGCCAGCCTCTCCCACAAATCCACAATATTTCCCTGATAGGCAAGCGAAACAGCGTGTTTAAGTTGTTTAGCTTTGCGAATACGATCGATCAGTTCATCAAGGCTTTTAAACACTTCGTCCACCCAACCTTGGGAATGACGGGTTTGAACAGCTTTGGGGTTTATTTCGGCAATAACACCTATAGCTCCTGCAATAACGGCAGCTTTTGGCTGGGCTCCTGACATTCCGCCCAGGCCCGATGTAACAAAGAGTTTTCCCGCAAGGCCTTCACCATGTTGCTGAATCTTCCTGCCAGCATTTAATACTGTTATTGTGGTACCATGAACAATTCCCTGGGGACCGATATACATGTATGACCCTGCTGTCATTTGCCCATACTGAGATACTCCAAGTGCATTAAATCGCTCCCAGTCATCTGGTTTTGAATAATTTGGGACAACCATACCATTTGTAACTACAACACGTGGTGCTTCTTTATGAGAAGGAAATAATCCCATCGGATGGCCGGAATACATCGCCAGAGTTTGTTCATCACTCATTTCCGAAAGATAGCGCATGGTCAGCAAGTATTGTGCCCAGTTCTGGAACACAGCTCCATTACCACCATAGGTAATTAATTCATAAGGATGTTGGGCAACAGCAGGGTCAAGGTTATTCTGGATCATCAGCATGATTGCGGCAGCCTGCTGGCATTTTGCAGGATATTCAGCAATTGGACGGGCATACATTTTATATAGCGGACGAAAGCGATACATATAAATACGACCGTATTTCTTAAGCTCTTCTGCAAATTCAGGAGCCAGAACCGAATGAAATCTATTATCGAAGTAACGCAAGGCATTCCTGACTGCAAGTTGCTTTTCTGAAGCAGATAGAATATCCTTGCGCACCGGGGCATGGTTAATTTCCTTATCATAAGCTAATGCAGCAGGAAGCACCTCCGGGATACCCTGTGCAATTGCAGTTCTAAATTCAGTTAATGCCATATCTCTGGAAGTTAAAAAAGAATTTTGGTTATGTAAAATTAGATTGATTACAGCGATTTTACCTTATCCAATCTAATAATAATCTAGACCAATTTCTTGGCCTTTGCTTCTGCCATTTCGCTGTAAGGCTGCAGCATCAGATTATCATCGGCATCCAGAAACTCTTCGGCATCATCGTAAACTTCCTTCTTGCGGCCAAATAATAAAAGTAGCTTTCCGGTAACGAATCCAAATACCAGAGCAGAAACAACCGTGAGAAAAATACCTGAAATCTGGCTTGAAGTATCTATACCATTCACAACAACTATTGCTGCTAATCCACCGAGAAGGCCAGGCATACCATGGAGATTGGTTACCCCGCATGTATCAACTGCTTTCAAAAATACTTTTTGCCTGTCCTGCATAATTGCAAACCCAATTGTGGAAACAGCTCCGGCTAAAACACCAATTCCCAACGAGGCGCCATGGCTGGCAAAGTCGCAGGTTGAACCAATGGCCACACCACCTGCCAGAGCAGCATTAGCGATATCAGCAATAGCTATCTTCCCGCGAATAGAGATCGAAAGCACATACGTTACAAGTGTTGATCCGCATAAGGCAAGGAAAACATTAACTACGGTATGTGGAATTGCTTCAACAGGAACCAGGGCAGCACAGAAACTAGGCCAGAACAACCACAAAACCATACTCCCCAGCATGGAATAACGGTCGCTCGTGGCATCGGCTTCTATTGGTTTTTCAAGTTCAGCTTTTGTGGACATGGCAATGGCAGCCCCCAGCCCAAAAAGAGCACCAAAAGCATGAATTACAATAGAACCGCCTGTATCAATTACTCCTTGTTTCATAAAACTAAGGCCATTCTCCACAACAATCCATTCATTCATTTTATACAGCGGAATAAAGACAAGGCCAAGAATAATATATTGGTGCATTTTAAGCCTTCCGAGCAAGGCTCCTGCTGCTATTAGCAAACTGGCGGCTCCAAATTCCGCAAGTATCAGTTTCTCAATCTCACCGGTAGCTTGGCCCATAAACCCATAATCGCTCATTACAAAATAGAGCGGAATGGCCGTACTAACCAATAAGAAAGTTGCGGTAAGAGTGGAACGTCCGTATTTACGCACAAATACCATCAAAAAGCCAAAACCAAGGAGCAACATGGCCATGATATGAATAGCCCTTTCATATTGCTGAACCTCGAGGATTGAAGAAATTGCCGGGTCGGTACCCTGAGCAGAACTGTTGGCGGAAAATCCCATCACCATTACTAAAACAGGAAGCATTGACCTCCCAAATTGTCTGATCCGTTTCATTTTTTTTCGTTTAAGAATATATAAAAGGTTGAATTTGAATGTTCAGATCTGTATCGTGTGTTTATGACCATCTTGCTCTCTATGTATTGGTTTGTTATCCCGGCCAGAGGATTGCAAATGATCAGGTATGATGAAAACGCTTCTGTTTTCTGGCGGCAAATGTAAATTGTTTTGTGAGAAAACAATATCACAGACTTAGATGTGTAGAGTAATGGAAGCAATTTTATTCTCACATAGGAAAATTAATTGTGATTTTCAGGGCGAGATTGTCCTTGTATGATGGAAAAGAATATGCACCCATACGGTAAAATGCACCCAAGCCAAGATTATATAGTTTCACATTCAACAGATTGTTTATAAGGATACCTGATTCGAAATAACCTTTTGTTGGTGTATTTATACTTACATACCGATGCCTTTCAGGGTGCGATAACTCACCAAACCCTGCATTTGCACATAACACAAATTCAGGATTGAACCTCTTGCTATGGAAGAGCAATTTCCCGAAATCGTGTTCAAAAAAAGCTGAAGCATATCGGTCTGAAACAAACTCATTCAGATGCATTGTAGCAAAACTTCCTGGCGCAAAAAGATTAAAATTTCCATAACTACCTCGTCCATCAAACAATTCACTATATGGCATTTCGCCTGAAGCGGTTCCGGACTGAAGACTTATTGATGTTTTTCCGACATACTTTGTATAAAACGATTTTTCTATTTTCAAATCCAGGCGCGAGAATGTGTATTCTCCATCCAGCCATCCATTGATTGCACGTGAAAGCTGCACCCGGACTATTGGATAAGTAGTGCCAAGTGAAATTTTAGAATGGGTGTTCCTGATAAATTTTTCTTTATAAGCATATCTGAAATTGAGTATTAACCCTGAATAATGGAATTGATTGTCGTCTATTACCGTCACGCCGGAGTTCTGGTAACTGACATAGTCATAATCGTAGGCCGGCGTTTTTAAAGATTGGAAACAGGATATCCCAACCCGGAGGTATCTTACTATGCCAGTGAAAAGTGTAACCCGCCGCAAATCCATAATATCCATACGGCGTACGATTAAATCATGGAAATTGGAAGGATCAAGAACGCGGGCGCTTTCTCCATAATCAGGAAGTCCACCGCTTTCGGTCACATCATGGGATAATTCAAACTTCAACTTTGTCTGGCTATATTTATCTAATACGAGCAAAGCATCAGTCCCGTAAGTTGAAGACTCAGACCCAAATCCATAACCCCAATATCCTCCAACACTAAAGCGTTCAGAAAGCCGGTCGCTGGTATGAATGCCAATCCCCAGATAGAATCCCTGGTAACGGTTATAACGAATAAATCTGTTCAGATCCAGATCCATAATACCCCATGGAATTCGTCCGTTGATCATTGCCTCCAATGATTTACCCATTTTATCCAGATTTTCAGCTTTACCAATGCTGTCGATAACGTGATAAGTTCTTTTCTCCTTAGCATCCAGGCTATCAATACGGTATTTGTTCCAGAATTCCTCATTTTGGCGATAAGCATTCGGAGCAACATCAACTTCAATATCATTGAATTGTCTTTTTACAAGTTCCGGGTTCAGAACAATATGGCTAAGGTAACTTTTCCCAATCCCGTATGTTTTAAAGCGGGTTTTACCGGCTTCAACCTGAATATTATTGAGTGTAAAATCAGTATATAACTGAACAGGAAACCATTGATGGCCATCCACACGCTGGTATAATTGCTGAATGCGAATTCCAATCATTTCAGTCTGCCTTGCCGGTTGGGCAATAACATTTTCGATAGCCCAACCATCTGTGTTTATGGAAAGCACTCCCTTTAGTCCATCGAAATTAGTATTCAGAAAAGGCCGGAAAGAAATAATATATGTTGTATCATTTGCTGGCTGGTGCAAAATCGTATCTTCGATCTGGAAATAATACTTTGAAGTGCTTCCCTTACTTATAGGATTTACATAATTTTTATCCAGGATAGTAATAAGTTCATCGTAGAATGAGGAAGACTGGAACTGCGAAATGAGGAAGATAAATAACGGATCGTTCATCCCTGAAACCCGGGAAGCCATAACTTTGTTGTAACTTTTATCCGGTGAAAGGTATTTACGCTCCGATACGGTTTCCATTAAGAACAGGTGTTGGGCATCAAAAAGTTTTTTCACTTTAGCAAATGATGTGTCTGCCAGCAGGCTGTCAGTAACTGGGATACTATCAAGATTTGGCCCTAGAACCATTTTATCGTAAGCTGTATAAGAAAAAGACTTCAACTGTTTTGGATCGTTGTTACTCCGGTTTGCAATAACATGTTTTATAATCCGGTGTGCCGGGTTAAGCCCTGGTTTAATTACAATTTCAGGTAGTTCAACTTCAACTTTATTGAGTTTAACAATGTATTCTTTTTCCGAATGATCGGGGACTAGCATCATTTGCTGATATCCCACTATGCTGAAATGAAGAACATTTATTGGAACCGTAGAATGCAATTTGAATTTCCCGTCAATATCGCTTACGCCGCCATTCTGTCCGTTGTTTATCACAATATTTACAAATGCCAGCGATTCACGCGTGGAGGCGTCTACCACACGCCCTTTAACTGTATATGGCTGTGCCGTCGATACAAGGGAACAATTCAGAAACACTGTTGTAATCAACAGGAATTTGCTAAATATTTCGAGAATTTGCTTTATTAATAAACCGTTTTTGAAGAGATTCATTCAGGAGCGATTTATGCAAATGTATTGCAAATAAGACATTCCACGATCATTTTCAGATTGTTCAAAGGTAATCAAACAGAAAATATTCTATCTTTATACCTTAACAATAGCGTATAATTTATAATGCACGAGGACCTGCTTGATTATTTCCAGAAACATCAGCAACATCTTGAACATTACCTGGCCCTTTGTTGTGAAGAACCTGAGTACGAAATGGTGCATCAGTTGCGTGTGTCCATTAAACGGTTAAAGGCAGTATTGCATTTTACCGGCCAGGTGACCGGAAATGACAAAATCGGCGCAAAAAAGCAGATCAAATCATTACGAAAATTATTTAAAGTAGCAGGCAATCTGCGTGATCTGCAAGTACAGCAAAAATTAATTCCTGAATATGAAGCAAAGTTGAATTCCGAATTTGGCCTTTACCTCTCATACCTCGAGAAAATTGAAAAGCAATCAGTCAGAAACTTCTGTTTATTTATAGCGAACTCAAAACCCATCCATAAGTTAACTTCCGGACGCGAATTGATTGAAACGTCACTTGCCTCATTAACCCCCGACGAAATCAGGTTGCGTGCCGGACAACTTTTATCTTCACGTTGCAGCATCCTCCGGCAAATGTTGATTGCAAGGCCCGATGATAAGCAACTGCATGAGATGAGGACGATAATTAAACAAATGCGTTATATCATGAGTGTGATGCGCAAGAGTGCCCCCGATGCAGTGGAACATTTAGTATCTCTGGCAGGTCTAACCGAAGCGGAGGTGCTGCTTGGCAAATGGCATGATGTGGTTATTGGAATTAAATTCCTGAAAGATTTCAGGGACACAACCGATTTCAAAGATAAATCTGATGCCAGGAAATATGGCATTCTGGCCGAAACACTTGAGAAAGAAAGGGTTAAACTTCGCAAACAAATAGGAAAATCATTGGAAAAATCATTGGGCACCTGAACTATCGGGAGTATCGCGTAGTTTTTGGTTAAGCCTATGACGGTCGCTATCGCGGACTGTCTTTTTAAGAAGGTTCTTTTTTAGTGCGTCGGTCAGGTCTACACCTGTTTGGTTTGCCAGGCAGATAAGTACAAACATAACATCTGCCATTTCATCAGCAAGATTTCCAGGGACGTCAGAAGGTTTTTCAGATTGTTCTCCATAACGCCGTGCCATAATCCTTGCCACTTCTCCAACTTCTTCCATCAAAATCGCAGTATTCGTCAGCTCATTAAAGTAGCGTACACCAGTGGTTTTTATCCATTCGTCAACCTGTTGCTGGGCTTGTTCAATTGTCATGGGAATGCTAATTATGAATCTCGTTCGTTTGGGTTTTGAGCTCAGTTTAATAATTGAAAGGCTGTTAGACTATTAGGCTGTCAGGCTTTTAGGTTGATATATATTCAATTAATTATTCGATAAAATATCATGGTAACACTCATTCTTACCCCAATTTGAACATTGAACGCAGAGCGCTTTCCTTTCTACTTTCTACTTTCTACTTTTTACTCCTTAACCTCCAACCTGAACCCCGACCCATGTACATTCACAATTGCAACATTTGGATCATCCTTCAGATATTTCCTCAACTTAGTAATGAACACATCCATACTACGACCAATAAAATAATCATCGGTGCCCCATATTTCTTTCAAGGCTTTTTCTCTCGGCAAAAGGATATTCCTGTTGCGGCAAAGTAAACGCAAAAGGGCTGCCTCTTTAGGTGTCAGGCAGTGTTTTATTTTACCGATACGAAGTTCGAGGTTTGCTGCATCAAACAAATATAAACCCAGCGTATATTCTTCGCCCGGAACCGGAGAGAAGGAAACACGGCATCGCTTTAGAATTGCTTCAATCCTAAGGCTCAACTCTTCACTACTGAAGGGTTTGGCCATATAATCGTCGCAACCGGCTTTAAAGCCTGTGATGCGGTCTTCCATCTGACCACGGGCGGTAAGAAAAATAATAGGCACTTCAATGTTTTGTTTTCTGATATCTGCTGCCAGCGTGAAGCCATCTTTTCGCGGAAGCATCACATCGAGAATGCACAGATCAATGGCATGTTTTTCAAAAGTTTTAAGACCAGCCTCACCATCACGGGCAAGCAACACCTTATACCCCAGCAATTCCAGGTAGTCCTTGAGCACATCGCTAAGGTTTGGGTCGTCCTCTACAAGCAAAATGGTTATCTTAGGATTCATTACCAGAGGATATTTGTTTGTTTGAATTCCTGAAAGGAAGGTAAAATTCAAAGCTGCTGCCCTGCCCTGTTTCACTGGCAAGCCTGATATAACCACCATGGGCTTCTACCATGGTTTTTACGTAAAAAAGGCCCAGTCCAAATCCTTTTACATCGTGCACATTACCAGTATGAACACGGAATAATTTTTTAAAAACATGTTTATGATTTTCAGGACTGATACCAATTCCTTTATCTGCAACAACAACAAATACGCCTGTTTCAGAATTACTTGTACTCACCGTAATTTCAGGCGCGTTGGGCGAATATTTATTTGCATTATCAAGCAGGTTTGTCAGAATGTTTTCGATGTGCATCTGGTCGGCCACTACCTGGCTCTTGCTTGCAAGCAGATTCATTTTAACAGTACCATTCCTTTCGCGGATAGCCAAGCTGGAATTGCGGATGCTTTGCACAATAACTTCGTGAAGGTCCACTTTCTGCAGCTTAAGCGTAATCTCCCCCTTATCAAGCACAGCGATACGAAGCACTTGTTCCACCTGGTTTTTCAGGCGCAGATTTTCGTCATAGATTATCCCCGCGTATTTTCGTATCCTGTCCTCTGCTCCTGCAACCTGTGGGTTCATCAGCATCTCGCTTGCCAGAGAAATTGTAGCAATTGGAGTCTTGAATTCGTGTGTCATATTATTCACGAAATCAGTCTTCATTTCCGAGAGTTTTTTCTGTTTCAGGAAAGAGAGAATGGTATATGTAAACCCAAAAATAAGTATGCCTAAAAACAATATGCTCATCACCATCCATTTGAGGATACGCATATAAAGCATGCTTTGCTCGTTTGGGAAAAAAGCGCCTAACATATACGAATCTGAACGGTAGAGGCAGGAAAGCGAAACAGAATGCCGCGAATCCATCAGTTGTTGCTGGTAGCGGTCAGAATGCCCTGCATAGAACATCTTTTTTCCGGGATTAAAAATCCCATATTCGTAATCCTCATCAATCTGCATGGCTGCAAATTCACTCCTGATAAGGGAATCGAGTAATTTTGTATTAATCCTTGAAGGGAACCTTGCATCACCCATACCGCAACCCTTTTCGCAAAATGGCATCACTGCACCAGTATCGAGTTTGCTTTCGAACAATCCGTTCACCACACTTTTCAGCGCCACGCGCACCTTGTTATCAAAAATATTTTCCTGCAACTGCACAGCATTCTTTACCCAGAATACCTGAATAACGATGATTCCGACAAGGGAAAAGGCTGTTATAATTACTATGAGGAGGAACGTTTTGCGGTTCATGGAACAAAAGTAACAAGAAGGTGCGGATATATGCTGTTGTTTAACAAATCTTTAACACCGGATATATACCACGGAGGCACGGAGGGCATGGAGAAGCACAGAGATATTTATTAAATAAATGCAAATCAGAAATCAAATACTAAATGATTGGTATATTTTGTTTAATGGGTGTTTAAAAGTTTGTTAATTGTAATTCTCCGTGAACCTCCGTGTTCTCCGTGTCTCCGTGGTTTTAATTTATTACCAGCTAATGCCAATAATCCCAACCCACCTTTTATAGCCCCGGATTTCCTACCTTTGCTCAAAACCACAATTCACACAATACAATGGAAACAATCCGTACAGATTATATCGGTGGTCTCCGCACGATGGCCACACATGTAGCATCCAAAAATTCACTGATTACCGATGCCCCGCTTGATAACCAGGGCAAAGGCGAAGCTTTTTCACCAACCGACCTGCTCGCAACATCCTTTGGCAGCTGCATGATAACAGTCGTAGCTATTGCGGCCAAAACACATAAATTCTCTGTCGATGGCACAAAGCTGAAGATCACCAAAATAATGGCTTCTGATCCCAGGCGTATCGGCGAATTGATTGTGGAACTCGATTTCCCGAAGAATAATTACAGTGAAAAGGAAAAAGAGATTATCAAGAGAACAGCATTCACCTGCCCGGTGGCTCTCAGCCTGCATCCGGATGTGAAGCAGACATTGATTTTCAACTTTTAGTGGCTCAAATTAAAAGTGCCTAGAGTGCCTAAAGTACTTAAAGTGCCTAAAGTTAAAGGAAGTGGAAAATAAAGAGTTTAGTAAACAACTGGAAAACAGAACAAAGGCATTCGCTTTGAGTATGATAAAA
>CAZEDO010000108.1:0-12026 GCA_964511085.1 uncultured Lentimicrobiaceae bacterium | reverse complement strand
CAAGAACTAACAGGTGCAAAAATAGTGAATTTTTCGTTTGCTCTAAGGTTTGAGGCATCCCAAAGTACAACCTTTGCTCAAAAAGGAAGCACAGGGATGAAACAGCAAAATGTAGGAGTCTCTGGTAAATTAGCAGATTGGATCAGGATTTCCGGAAAAGGCGGTCAACTAATCCGTTCTCATCGGGTTCTGCGTCATCAGTATAATACCCATAGCCCTGACTATAACCATAGCCATAACCATAACCATAACCATAACCATAACCATAGCCTTGGCCATATGTTGTACGATCAATCTTCACATCATTAGCAAGGACGCTGATGTTAGGGATATTACGCTTTTCAATATCGCTGGTAATAGCCGCGAAAACTTTTTTATGTGTAAAGTTCTGCCTTACAACATATAGAATGGCATCTGCAAATTTCATCAAAAGAAAGCCATCAGTAACAAGGCCTACAGGAGGGGTGTCAATGATAATGTAGTCGTACATTGTTTTCAGTTGATCGAACATTTCCCGGGTCCGATCTGAAGAAATAAGTTCTGCAGGATTTGGGGGTACTGGCCCGGCCATTATAATATCCAAATTTTCGACCGGCGAATGTTGAATAATATCTTCTAATTTACTACGGTTGATGAGATAAGAACTGATTCCCTGGATATTTTGAAGGTCAAAATTCTGGTATATTTTAGGTTTACGCAAGTCAAAGCCTAATAATAATGTCTTTCTTCCATAAAGTGCATAAATGGAGGCAAGGTTCATCGATATAAATGTTTTCCCTTCCCCTACCATTGTAGAGGTGACAAGGATTGTAATCTTCTCTTTGCCTTGTGTAACATATTGCATGTTTGTTCGAATTGAACGGAACGATTCGGCAATTGAAGATTTTGGAGACTCGGAAACAACAATTTTGCTTTCGCGCCGGTTGTGCATAACATGACCAATAATGGGAAGATTGGTGAGGCCTTCGATGTCTTTTTTGTCAACAATCTTGTCATTGAAATAATCTTTCCCCAGAACATATAATATTGGAAGAATGATACCTAGCAGAAACGCAATTGTATAGTTTAAGGACACTTTTGGAAACACTTGTTCCATTTCGCCTGTATTAGCCTGATCAATAACTTCATTATCAGAAGTGTTTGAGGCCTTTGTAATTTGAGCTTCCTGGCTTTTCTGAAGCAAATAGGTGTACATAGCATCGTTGAGCTTAAACTTACGCTGAATGCCTACATACTGGCGCTGTGTTGCCGGCAATTTATTGATTGTTGTGGACAATTGGGCTATACGGCCATCTATATCGCGAACAGCAATTTTGGAATTATTTACAATATTATTGATGTTCTCAGCCATCGACCGTTTAGAATTAAGAATCTTCTGATCTATCTGAATAATCATTGGATTCCCAGCCTTGGATGTCGTAAGCCTTTCAGAGCGTTCGTTATATAAAGTAGAAAGTTCGCTTATAATCTGGTTTAACACCGGATCATCAATCCCCATGGAGGAAGGTACCACCAGATCATCAATGTTATATTGGTTTTTGCCTAGATATTCCTTAAGATAATTATAGTATTTAGATTTAACAATTAGTTCAGCTTTCTGTTTATCTAACTCCTTCATGTATTCGAACACTTGTTGCGATTGGTAATCGATATCCATCACTTTATTAGTGGTAAGGAAATTTTGCAACTTGCTCTCTGTATTGGTCAACGAGTCCCCTATCTCGATCAACTGAGTGCTAATAAAGCTGATTGTATTTGTAGCTATCTGGTTCTTTTTATCAAGGCCGCGTTGAATATACATTTCTGAGAGTTTGTTCAGAAAATCCACTGATTTCTGAACATTGCCCCCTTTCAGGGAGATTTCAACCACAGAAGCTTCCTTGTTTATTGGCTCTATTTCGTATGCTATAAATTCGCTTACCAGTGATTCTACTTCATTAAAAGCAAATACATAATTTTTATTAAGATGCTTTTTAGGCTCGAAATCAAAATTGAGGATAACTTTAAAACTGTAGTTTTTCCCAGTTATCGGTACGCCAAATTTGTATTTTTTATTAATTTTGACCGTGTTGGTACCTTTCCCCTCTTTCTTAAATTCTGTATAATTGTATAAGGTCACAGCTTCCCCCTCGCAGAATATGCTAAACTCATTATTGGCCAATAATACAATATTGAACTTGAGATTGGACGGCTGAATATGCCCGGTGTCCATTAATACTGTAAAAGGGGCGTCTTTGTATATCTCAGTTGTAACAAAATTATTCTCTTCATAATACGATACCATGAAATCAAGCGATTTTATGGTACGGGTCACCAACGTGCGCGATTTTAACACACCAATCTCATTTTGCAGATTCTGGTTGTTGGCCATAGACCCTAGCCCCATTAACGACTGGGGATCTATCATCCCTTTCTTCTCATCCTTTATGAGAACAGTTGTTTTAACCTTATATGAAGGTTTGGTGTATTTATTAAACAGGAACGCAATTAGAAGAGATACAAAAATGGTAATAATAAAGAAATACCAGTAATTGTAAAACTTAAAAAACAGCGATTTGAAATCGACCGACTGTTCCTGTTGGTTCAAGTCGGGGACCATGTTCTGGGAAGTGTTCATTTGAAATAATTCAATAGTAATAATGTAGTAGAAACAACCGACAATACGATTGCGTAGGGGAACTGGTCGAAAGCAAAATTGCGGCTGCTCAAAGGAGTTACATATAAAATATCATTTGGCTTTAGCATATAATACGGCGAATTCAAAAAGTCTTTCTTTGTGAGATCAAGATAATGGATTTCAGTCCCTGCTGCGGTTTTGCGAATAAGCTGCACCTGGTTTCGATTGGCATATGTAGTCATATCACCAGCCTGTGCAATCAGGTCGAAAATATTGATTTCATCCTGATAAATTGAAAACTGGCCAGGATTTTTCACCTCGCCCAATACCGAAATTTTGAAATTAATTAACCTTACAATTATCTTAGTATCTGTAAGGTATTTATCCACGGAAAGTTGCACCTGATCTTTAATCTGGTTAATTGTAAGCCCGGATACTTTAATCTTTCCAGCCACAGGGAAATCAATATACCCTGAATCGCTTACCGCATATGAATAAAGATAAACCGACAAATCACTAAATGACTGTCCATAGGTTGTGCCTCCTGCCATACTGTTGAATATTGCATTTGTTTTTTCGTCAAGCACATTTACGCGGATATAAAGGTTGTCGCTCGGTTGAACCTTATATTTATTTTCAACTGTTTGAAACAATTCTTCACTCTTAAGCACCCCATTATCAGCCGCCTGGAGGTATTTCATGCGCTTCATTGAAACACATGACGACATGAGCAAACTGATGATAATAACCGACATTAGTCCGTACCAGACGGAAGGATGTTTCTTCATATTCATTAACTTATTGAGGCAAAAATATCAGTCATTTATTGGACAAAGGTAGTAAAAAAAAACGAAAAAAAACCATATCAGTGTTAATTGCCTGAATGCATGTACATTTCAATATCATCAATTCAGTTTTCAGGAAATAAATTAATAAAAGACCCGGGAAGTAAATTTAAAACGTTTTCCTCCTGATAATTTATTTAAGGAATTATTTGGCTGTGGTCAATGTGCCAATCACTTTTGCAGCTGCCAAAGCCGAAAGTTCCTTGTCGATATGGAACATTCCACCGGCTTCCTTGCCGGCCAGTTTCATTTTATCGAGAATGCCGTGAACGGTGCTTTCTTCTTCAATTTGCTCTGTGATAAACCATTGAAGGAAGCTGCCAGTGGTATAGTCTTTTTCCTGGAGCGCTATCTCATACAGTTTATTGATGGTGCCGGTGATGAATTCTTCGTGTTTCATCACTTCTTCGAATACGATGTGCAACGATTTGAATTCGGCCACAGGAGCATCAAGAGAGGACAGCAATGCATATCCGCCACGCTCGTTGAGGTATTTGATGAATTTTAGCATGTGGAAGCGTTCTTCATCGGCCTGCTTGTAAAGGTAGTCCGAAGCTCCCCTGTAGCCGTTCACTTCGCACCACGAAGCCATGGCCATGTATATCCGCGACGAGTGTTCTTCATTTTTGATCTGTTCTACAATTGCCTTTTCTACCGTTTTGCTTATCATAATCTAAGGTTTATAAATTTTTGAAAATGGTTTGTTAACAGGAGTTTCGTTGCTCCAAATCAGTGCAGTTAAGCCTTAAGTGCTTCCGCGCCACCTACGATTTCGAGAATTTCCTTTGTGATGGCAGTCTGCCGGGCTTTGTTGTAGCTCAGGCGGAGTTCCTTCAGGAGATCGTCGGCATTATCGGTGGCCTGATGCATAGCCGTCATGCGGGCACCCTGTTCGGATGCATAGGAATCGAGCAGCGCTTTATACAACTGTATTTTGAGCGATTTAGGGATCAGTTCGTTAAGGATATCTTCCTTGTTGGGTTCAAAAATATAATCCAGCGGGTTGGCTTGTTTTACTGCGGTAGTTTCCGGTGGCTGAATAGGTAAAAACTGTTCGCTTATGAGACGCTGAACAGCCGCATTTTTGAATTGGTTATAAACAATTACTATACGGTCGAATTCCTTTTCCGAAAAGGCTTTCATCAGTTCTTCGGCCAGTGGTGCAACATTTTCGAACGATAAGTTATCGTAGATATGGTCATACGACGCATACACGGCGGAGCGTTTGTTGTAATACTCGGTAACCTTGCGTCCGAAAGTCACCAAACGCAAGGTTCCTGCTTTATTGGCTGCGCCGTAAGTGTTAGCAATAAGGTTGTTGGTAGCTTTTATCACATTCGCATTAAAAGCGCCGCAGAGGCCCCGGTTTGACGCGAGGGTTAGTATAAGTATGTTCCGTGGTTCTCGTTGTTGGGCAAAGGGGCTGTCGCTATCACCCTCGATACTTGCACTCAGGTTCTGCAGCATCTCGGTGAGTTTGGAAGCATAAGGCCGCAGCTTGATGATAGCATTCTGGGCTTTGCGCAACTTGGAAGCAGCAACCATTTTCATGGCGCTCGTGATTTGCTGGGTTGATTTAACCGAAGCTATCCGTATACGTACTTCCTTTAAATTCGCCATAGTGTAAGGTTTGCTAAAGTTTATTTTTCGTATTTAGCCGATAAATCTTTGGCTGTTTTTTCGAGTACGGCCAGTGTTTCGTCGGTTAGTTTTCCCTCGCGCAGCGAATCGAGAATATCCCTGTGCGAAACATCGAGGTAGTTCAGGAATTCTTCTTCAAATGTGCGTACATGCTGTATTGCAATTTTCTGGAGCAATCCGCGTGTGCCACAATAGAGGATGGCAATTTGTTTTTCGACCGGCATAGGCGAATATTGTGCCTGCTTCAGGATTTCCACATTGCGCGAGCCTTTGTCCAGCACAGCTTTGGTGGCAGCATCCAGGTCGGAACCGAATTTAGAAAACGCTTCGAGTTCCCGGTATTGCGCCTGGTCAAGCTTAAGCGTACCGGCAACTTTTTTCATTGATTTAATTTGTGCATTACCACCAACGCGGGATACTGAGATACCAACATTAATGGCAGGGCGGATACCTGAATTGAACAGGTTTGTCTCAAGAAATATCTGACCATCGGTTATGGAAATGACATTTGTAGGGATGTAGGCAGATACGTCGCCAGCCTGTGTTTCGATAATCGGAAGGGCCGTGAGTGAACCGCCTCCTTTCACGAGGGGACGGATGGTTTCGGGCAGGTCGTTCATTTTAGCCGCTATCTCATCCGACGAAATTATACGGGCAGCACGCTCGAGCAGGCGGGAGTGGAGGTAAAACACATCACCGGGGTACGCTTCGCGTCCGGGTGGGCGGCGCAGCAACAGGGAAACTTCGCGGTAAGCAACGGCTTGCTTGGATAAATCGTCATAAATTACAAGAGCAGGACGACCTGAGTCGCGGAAAAATTCGCCTATAGCAGCACCTGTAAACGGAGCATAAAACTGCATGGCAGCCGGATCGGATGCCGTAGCCATAACAATTACGGTATAAGGCATTGCACCTGCATCTTCAAGTGTTTTGAGGATATTGGCAACAGTTGAGCCTTTTTGTCCGATAGCTACATAGATGCAGTAAACTGGTTTTCCTTTTTCGAAAAACTCTTTCTGGTTGATAATTGTATCTATAGCGATGGCTGATTTACCGGTCTGGCGGTCGCCGATGATAAGTTCGCGCTGTCCCCGGCCAATAGGAATCATGGCATCGATAGCTTTGATACCCGTCTGCAAAGGTTCATTCACCGGCTGCCGGAAAATAACACCCGGAGCTTTGCGCTCCAGCGGCATTTCGTAAGTCTTGCCTTTGATTTCGCCTTTTCCGTCAATGGGTTCGCCAATGGTGTTTATTACGCGGCCAAGCATTCCTTCGCCCACATTGACAGAAGCAATTTTACGGGTACGTTTTACGGTGTCCCCTTCATTAATTCCTTTCGATTCGCCGAGGAGTACAACGCCAACGTTGTCCTCTTCGAGGTTAAGCACAATGCCTTTAACGCCGGTTTCAACAAATTCGACCAACTCGCCCGACTGGGCATTCATCAGTCCATAGATGCGTGCAATACCGTCGCCTACCTGCAATACCGAACCAACTTCTTCCAATTCGGCTTCGGTCTGGAAGCCTGCCAACTGTTGTCTTAATATTGCAGATACTTCTGCAGGTTTAATTTCAGCCATATTCTTTGATGTATTTAAAAGCCTTTTATATACAAGTTTTCGTCAAATTCTTTTTTCAGTTTCTTTATGCGGTTTGCGATGCTGATATCATACTGAACGTCCTTCACTGTAATAACGAATCCGCCCAGCAGTTCAGCCTTCACTTCTTCAATAAGCTCGATGTCGTGATGGGTCATCTTCTCGAGCATGCCTGTAAGTTGTTTCCTGTTTTCGGCATCCATAGGGTAAGCTGACTGTACATTTACCACGGTGATTCCCTGGTGTTCTTTATACAGTTCGGTAAAGTGCTTTGCTATCTGCGAAATGTAGCTTTCGCGACGTTTGTTCGTGATAATTCTCAGGAACGACATGGATAGTTTGGAAAATGAATCTCCAAAAACCAGTTGCATTATTTTAATCTTCTTACCAGCATGGATCACCGGGCTGCGCAACATAATTTCGAAGTCGTGGTTCGATTTGCATACTGCGGCAATAGCCATCATATCCTCATTTGTCTTATCCAGGGTTTTCAGCTCCAGGGCAAGGTCAAACAGTGCTTTGGCGTATCGTATACTGATCTTCGAATTATTCATTTTTTTCGCTTTTCAACTGTATTGATCTGCTTTTCAGCTTAATTTGATCTTTTCAATGAGTTTTTCGGTAAATTCTTTTTGTTTCCCTTTGTCAGCGAGTTCCTGTTCAATAACCTTTTCGGCTATTTCAATGGAAAGTACTGCAATCTGGTTTTTCAATTCGGTAAGTGCAGCCATTTTTTCAAACTGGATACTTTCGCGGGCTGTTTCGATAATGCGAAGTCCTTCATCGTTTGCCTTTATACGAGCTTCTTCGAGAATACCATCCTTAAGTTTGCGTGCATCGCGCAGCATTGCATCACGTTCTTCCTTAGCCTGTTTCAGCAGGAGTTCGTTATCTGATTTTAGAGCCAGCATATCCTCGCGGGCTTTCTCGGCCGAATGAAGCGCTGTTTCTATGCTGTCCTCCCTCTCGTGAATAGCTTTCATGATAGGTTTCCAGGCATATTTGCCCAGGACGAAGAGCAGTACTCCAAAGGACAATGTCATCCAGAATAAGAGTCCGATACCGGGGGTTACTAATTCCATAATTTTATGTTTTAAATAGGTACATTATTCAATGCATTAAAAGTATTCATCCCGGCCAACCGCCGGGATGAATACTTTTTGTAACGGCCAATCTGCTACAGGAACAGGATGAGCAGACACACAACAATAGCGAAGAAAGCAACTCCTTCGATAAGTGCTGCTGCCACGATCATGTTCGAGCGGATGTCGCCTACCGATTCGGGCTGGCGGGCAATGGATTCCACGGCACCTTTGCCGATCTGTCCAATTCCGATGCCTGCGCCGATTGCGGCAATACCTGCGCCAATACCTGCACCCATTTTTGCAACAGGAGCAAGGTCAGTGGCTGCTTGAAGTAATAATGATAAAACTGACATAGCTGTTTTGATTTTGGTTATGATGAATAATGATTGATTATTATACGATTGATTTTAATGTGCATGTTCTTCGGATGCCATTCCAAAATAGATGGCTGACAAGAGTGTGAATACATAAGCCTGGATAAAAGCCACAAGCAATTCCAGCAGGCCCATAAAAATAGAAAAGCCAACTGAAACAGGGGTAACGCTAAGCCCGAGCCCGATGCTCATGTTCCCGAAAATAAAGATCAGGCTCATGAAACCGAGAACAATAATATGGCCTGCAGTTATATTGGCGAAGAGACGGACCATCAATACAAACGGTTTTGTGACAACACCCACGATTTCAACAATCGGCATAAGCGGTACCGGGAATTTGAGCCACCACGGTACACCGGGCGCATTTATGATATGTTTCCAGTAGGCTTTGTTTCCACTGAAAGAAGTGATGACAAAAGTGAACAATGCCAGCACCATGGTAACGGCGATATTCCCTGTAAGGTTGGCTCCCCCCGGAAAAAACGGAACTAACCCGAGCAGATTATTGAGGAATATAAAGAAAAATATTGTAAGCAGGAATGGCATGTAACGCATATAGCGCTTTTCGCCGATAGATGGCCGGGCAATATCGTCGCGGATGAAAAGGATAAGCGGTTCAACCAGCGACTGCAAACCTTTTGGTGCATGGTCTTTCCTGCGGGCATAGCTTCGAGATATTGAAATAAAAATGACCATCAGTAAGCCAACACTTATGAAGAGAGACATCACATTTTTAGAGATGGAAAAATCGATAGGTAGAGCAGCGGATTCGTCAGGTGTTATACCATCAGCAAGCACTTTAACGATCTTGCCTTTGTTTTTTCCTTCTGTTTCGAGTTTAAATCCATTATAAGATTCCTCTCCATGATGAAAGCGGGATGAAGAAAATACATGCAGGCTACCGTCTGAATAGAGAATTACAGGAAGTGGGATTGAAATGGAGGTGTGTTCTATCTCTGCAATATGCCATTCGTGAGCGTCAACAATATGCTCGATAATCATTTCGCCGGCATTGAATTTCCCGGAGGTCTTTTCGGCATGTCCTGAACCTATTGCTGCTGTATCAGTTGTTACTTCAGGTACATTGGTCTGAGCCGAATAAGCAAGTGGAGCGAAAAAGCAGAGCATTCCAAATAGCCATAGGGCAGGGCAAAGGCTCTTGATCCGGTAAAAGCTGAGAATCATGCTAATGTTAGATTTGGGAGTGCAATATTACTAATTTATAACGGATTAAAATAGAACGCATTCAATAAAATGATTATGAATGTTCAATGTATTCAACATAAAATCCAGACTTAATGGATTACTTTTGCTTTGTTTACCGCTTTTTAGCCGGGCCACTCAATAACATTCAAAACAAAAAATTGTTTAAATATGCCTCTTTCAGTTTTTTCAGATGAGTCGTTCATGCGCGAAGCTCTCAAGGAAGCACAATCGGCTTTTGAGGATGGGGAAGTACCTGTTGGTGCAGTAATCGTTTGCCAAAACCGCATCATAGCGAGAGCGCACAATCTTACCGAACGCCTGAAGGACACCACCGCGCATGCTGAAATGCAGGCTTTTACTTCAGCTTCACACTACCTGGGCGGTAAATACCTTGAGGAGTGTACATTATACGTTACCCTGGAGCCCTGCCTTATGTGCGCCGGGGCTTCCTTCTGGACCCAGATAACCAGAGTGGTTTATGGTGCTACAGATGATAAACGTGGGTTCCACCTGGTAAATAGTCCTGTATTCCACCCAAAAACAATTGTTACCGGTGGTGTACTTGCAAGTGAATCAACAGAATTACTAAAACAGTTCTTTAAGAAAAAAAGATAAAAACCTTGTCGGAGACGGCAGACTCCTGGTTGTTCCCGGATCGATAACAACCGGTTCCTTTATTTTGAAGATTGCAGCGTATCATTAACAAGAGGTTGTTTTACCTGCTTTTGTTTCAGTCCTGAACTGGTCATGATGTAGATCCCCTCGTCGTACATTCCATCAACAAAATCGTCGTAATTTAAATGCCAGTTCCATTCGTCTTTTATTTCAATTTCTGTATTCAATGGTATTCCGACAATAATTTCGGCTTTCTGATAGTGCATTCCATCCCGGAAAGGGATTTTAAAATAGGGATCTATTACAAGCAGTGTATCCTGAAACTGGTAGGAATTTGATATGTTTTCCGCATAGCCGGCAGCTTTGCTTTCCATCACAGACGTGGCCGATTTTATGGCGGTAACAATTATGCTGTCGCCGGGGGCCGGACGGATACTCAGGCGTATTTCGCCCAGTACATCGTTGTTTCTGCCTCTGGTGCCATTCCCTGTAAGGGGCGCCCAATATTGATCGCGATCGCGGGAACCGGAAGTGAGACGGATTTTTTTGATCTTCAATGCAAATGTCTGGCGTTTGGATGTGGAAGATACCTGGTCAGTAGTGCGCGAATACTGGTGAACAGCACTGCCTGCAATAATTAAACCTGCCAGAACAAGCAATGCCAGGAGCGATAATACCTGCGCACGAACAGGAGGCCATTTTAGTAAAAGACGCAAACCGGCAAAAATCAATAAGCCAACGATGCCGACCAGCAGTAAAGCCAAAGCTATATAGGCCTGCCATCTTACTGCAGCCCCCGGCAGCAGCCATTCAAAACCATGCGATAGCGTTGTGGAATCGAGATGGTAAATTCCAAATTCGACTTGTTCACGCACCAGGTAGCCAAGACTGATACCAACAAAAAGGATTAACACAAAAATGAGGATGATGGCACCTGCAGCCCGCCCTATTAACTGGAATATAAATTTAAAAAGCCTGGCAATAATCTCCGTGACAAACCGAATGAATGTCCCCACCGATTGCATAAAGGAACTGCCGGTTTTTCGCAAGCCAGAACCTGCCGATGCTACTTCATTCCGCAAGGTGTCAATGTTAATTATCTGGCGGTGCATCTCAAGTTTTTCTGAAGTTGTTGTTGCCACGGGCAGGATGAGCCAAAGAACCAGGTAAATAATTACGCCAGTCCCATACATCAGGGTTAACAGTGCAAAGGCAATCCTTACCCAGAGCGGATCAACACCAAACCATGCGGCAATACCGGCACAAACGCCACCAATCTGGCGGTTGTCGGGATCGCGGTAGAGTTTTCCCTTTGTTTTTCCTCTTGGAGGTATTTCCTGCGCTCCCGAAAGTTGGTCGGGTTCGCCCATTCCTGCAATAACTTCATTTATTTGCTGCAGGGTAATGATAGATGGCCCATCCGTTTTCTTCTGCTCAAGTAATTCTGCTATCCGCATTTCGATGTCGGTAATTATTTCGTCGCGGCCTTCATCAGCAGCAAAAAATGTTCGTAGCCTGCCAAGGTAAGCCTGGAGCCGCTCATAAGCATCTTCATCAATATGGAAGAGGCGGCTGCCGATATTTACTGAAAAATTCTTTTTCATAGCTGGTTGTTGTTTGGTTGTTCTGAATCAATTTTGGTTGTTGCTATTGTCCGGTTAACGGCTCCTACGAGGTCGCCCCAGCCGGTTTTTAATTCCTGCAAAAAAAGGAGACCTTCCGGGGTGAGACAAAAATACTTTCGCGGCGGGCCGGAGGTAGATTCTTCCCAGCGGTAGCTAAGAAATCCTTCATTCTTTAAACGGGTGAGGATGGGATAAAGTGTCCCTTCCACTACGATGAGGTGCGCTTGTTTCATCCGCTCTAAAATATCGGAGGCGTAAGCTTCCTGCTCTTCAATAGCGGCCATAACACACATTTCGAGAACGCCTTTGCGCATCTGTGCAATTGTTGAATCTGCTTTCTCCATGATTTGATATAATTTAATCAGGCAACAAAGATAGTACAATAAATAGTACTATGCAATACATAGTACTATTTAT
>CAZEDO010000107.1:0-12602 GCA_964511085.1 uncultured Lentimicrobiaceae bacterium | reverse complement strand
GGAACAGGCAGCCAAAACCTCGGGGTACGACTTCAGTGGTTATACCTCACCCCGGAACGACAAGGAGCTTTACACCCTCAGTTATGAGCAGTTTGTGGTGCCGCTGGTGAAGGCGGTGCAGGAGCTGAATGCCGTAAATGTAGCCCAGAAGGTTACCAATGAAACGCTGAAATCAACCATTGATGAACTAAAAACACAGAATGAAAAATTAATTCAGCGTATCGAAAAATTAGAATCCAAATAAATAAAAATGCAAAATCACATGAAGAAAATATTCCTTTTGTTATTTCTGGTAGTTAGTCTGTATGCGAATGCCCAGGTGGCCATAAACACCGACGGTTCCCTGCCTGATAATTCAGCCATGCTGGATGTGAAAAGCACTACAAAAGGGATGCTTGTCCCCCGGATGACCGCTGCCCAGCGCGATGCCATCACTAGTCCTTCAAAAGGCCTGCTGATTTTCTGCACGGATAACAACCTGTTTTTCTCGAACTACGGAACACCAGTGTCGCCAAACTGGATCAGTATCAGCAGCCAATGGGCAAGCAATGGGGCTAATATTTCTTATTCGAGCGGTAACGTGGGGATAGGAACGTTGACTCCTGAAACCAGGCTTGACATAAGGGGAAATTCACCTGATGATGGAGGTAATATTCAAATCGGCAACTCAGATGCGTCGCATAAACTTGTTCTATTTGCCGGGAGGACAAATGATCCGAATCCGTTTATTTTCTGGAAGACGGGTGACCCCTTACGTTTTACTACAGATGAAGGCGGATGGTCAGAAAAAATGAGGATTACCAGCAACGGCCAACTTGGCCTTGGTACGGTAACGCCGGATAATTCTGCTATTGCAGATTTTTCATCCTTATCAAAAGGATTTCTGCCTCCCCGCATGACTACATTGCAACGAAATGCCATAGCATCACCGGCCACAGGCCTTTTAGTTTTCGATACAGACATTAACAGCCTGTTCACCCGAACCAGTGCTGGTTGGGTGCAACTGGGCACCGCCAGTACATGGAGCCTTACAGGCAATACAGGAACTAATCCTGCCATCAATTTCATAGGAACTACGGATGATAACGATTTAGTTTTAAAGAGAAATAACCTGATGGCAGGTTATGTAGGAACTTATAATTGCTCGTATGGTATGAATGCTTTAAACCCTTTAAGCACAGGGTCGTATAATTCAGCCATTGGCAATAATGCACTTTACTCTAACACGACAGGTTATAATAACACTGCGAATGGAGTTTATTCACTTAGTTCCAACACAACAGGATTTTCTAACACAGCGAATGGAGTTGATGCACTTTATTTCAACACAACAGGAAGTGAAAACACCGCCAACGGAGTTAATTCACTTTTATTCAACACAACCGGAAGTAATAATACTTCGGGTGGAAAAGATGCACTTGCTAATAATACAACAGGATATTCAAATACTGCCAGTGGTTACAAAGCACTATACTCAAATACAACCGGAGCAGGTAATACTGCTAACGGATATCAATCACTTTACTCCAATACAACAGCATTCAATAATACTGCCAACGGATATCAAACACTTTATTCCAATACAACAGGAATTTATAACCTAGCCAACGGATATCAATCACTTTACTCCAATACGATTGGAAATTATAATATCGCAAGCGGATTTCAATCGCTTTACTCCAATACAACAGGAAATTCCAATATTGCAAATGGAGAATTATCGCTCTTTTCAAACACTTCAGGATACAAAAACACTTCTATTGGATCTAGGACACTTTATTATAACACAACAGGATATTATAATACTGCTAGTGGTTACTCATCACTTTTTAACAATACAATTGGAATTCAAAACACAGCTATTGGTTCCTATTCACTTGATTACAACACAACAGGAAATAATAACACAGCCACTGGTTTTTGGGCACTTTTTTCTAACACAAATGATTTAAACACGGCTGTTGGCTATTATGCATCACAAACTACAAGTTCAGGTTTCCGAAACACTTCTATAGGAGCTAATTCACTGCTAAACAATACCTCAGGTTCATATAATACTGCTTTAGGATGTAATACAGGGCCCAATTCAGCTAATTTATCCAACACCACCTGTATCGGTATGGATGCAACTGCCACTGCCACCGACATGGTTCGCATCGGAAATGTGTATGTCAATTCAATTGGCGGGCAGGTAGGCTGGACCGTTCTGAGCGATGGAAGATTCAAAGAAAATATAAAGGAAGATGTACCCGGACTGGCATTTATCAGCCAGCTTCGCCCGGTGACGTATAATGTGAACAGGGAGAAGGTTAACGATTTCACTGGGGTTAACAGCAGGAAGAAGGAACAAGCCAAAGATAATACTGCCGGATCATCAACCTACAAAACAGAAGCGCTAAGTGAAACTACCACCGGCTTTATTGCCCAGGAAGTGGAAGCATCAGCAAAAAAGATCGGGTATGATTTCAACGGTGTTGATGCGCCTAAGAATGAAAAAGATATGTATGGCCTGCGGTATGATGAGTTCGTGGTGCCTCTGGTAAAAGCTGTTCAGGAATTAAATGCTTTAAACGAAACACAAAAAATAACAAATGCAGAACTAAAAGCACAAAATGAAGAATTATTGAAACGGATCGAAAAATTAGAAAACAAATAACCTTAAAAATGAGTTTTATGAAAAATCTAATGTTTCTTCTAATCCTTGCATTGGGGATAAAAGTTAATGCTCAAGTTGCGATTAATGCAAATAGTGCACTTCCGGATAACTCAGCTATGCTCGATATTTCCGGAACAAGTAAAGGAGTATTATTGCCGCGTATGACTAGCATCCAGCGTAAAGCAATTGTTAATCCGGCAACAGGACTGATGGTATTTGATACCGATAAATCCTGTTTTTACTATTTTGACGGAAGTGTTTGGCAAGCACTAGTTGCAAGCTACGATGCAAACACTCCAGGTATTTCAAAATTTGCATCCGATGCCGCGGCCGGCGATCAATTTGGCTACAGCGTGGCAATCAGCGGTGATTATGCAGTTGTTGGTGCTCCCTATGCCGACATAAACGGGCATCTGGATCAGGGAGTTGCATATATATTTTTCCGGTCAGGCGGAGTATGGGCGGAGCAGGCAAAAATTAGTGCCAGCAATGGAAAGGCTTCTGACTATTTTGGCTACAGTGTAGCGATTGATGGAGATTATGTTGTAGTAGGTGCTCCTTTCAGAGATGTTCCGGTGAATGCTCCTTTTTTTCCACCTCCGGTTAATGATGATCAGGGTACAGTTTATGTTTTCAAGAGAACCGTTACCACCTGGAATCAGCAATCAATATTAGTTATTGCTGATGGTGCTACAGGGGACAGATTTGGCACAAGTGTATCTGTAAGCGGCAACTACCTTGTTGCCGGGGCTCCTTATGCAGATTATAATTCACCTAACCCACAGGTGCTTCCGTCGCAATATAGAGCCGGGGTAGCTTATGTTTTTAATACTAATGGGACCATCTGGACTCTTCATGCAACTCTTGCAGGAGGTCTGGAAAGCATTTTACCTGGTTGGGGCTGGGTATGTGATTCTGGTGAGATGGGAATGTCAGTTTCAATTTCGAATACAACAATTATAGCGGGTGCACCTAATGTAAGAACTAGTTCAAATCAAAGTTTGCGTAATGGAGCAGCATTTATTTTCAACTTGGTTAACGGCATCTGGCAGCAAGAAGATAATGGTTATAATTATGTTCACCATCAAATAAACAATCTGGATGTTGTAGGTGATTACCAAAGATGTGGCTATAGCGTATCCATTGGAACAGGTGGATATATTATGGGCTGTCCAAACGGCAATATGACGTATCCAGGCAATTATACTGCCGCTGGGTTAATAGGGTCAACAAACTCTGTCAGTTATGGTTATAATGGGGTAAATAGTTTCCCATCGAACTACTCATATTTCGGTGTAAATGTTTCGGCCGGAACCCAATATCTGGTAGCAGGCTCCAGTGGAAGTGAATATGCGGTTGTATACTCAGCCAATCCTGTTAAGTATGTACGGAAAATCAACAAACCCTCTCCTTCTGCCGCTGCTTTTGGAAGCGCAGTAGCCATTAGTGGTTCAAATATCATTATTGGCGCTCCCCAGGATTTTGGTAAGGATATGGCTGCAGGTGCCGTTTACTTTTATAATCTTGAGTAAAGAAGATAAACTTCGACAATCCGGGCAGCTGGATTATTCGTATTTGCACAGTAAAAAAAGCAAACTTAGCAAACGATTAACAGAAAGGACTAATTTGAAATAATTATTTTGATCATTTCTGGCGGTTGGCTTCCTGCTGAATTGATTTTCAGGATATAAATACCTTCAGACAGACCTGGAAGCATAACGCGTTGCGTATCTCCTCCTGCAAAATCTATTTGTTTTTCGAATATTGTTGTTCCTAATGTATTGTTCAGGCTGATAATCGCAGTTTTATGCCAGTTACCTTTATTCCTGATAAAAACTTGCGTAGAAGCTGGATTTGGAAATATTAAAAATGATTGTCCTGCGTGGCTATTTATCCCGGTATTGCAGGGTCCCTCATAAGGCTCTCCTGGTGAACCGCTCAGGCAACCGGCAAACCAATTATCTCCATCGCATACAATTCCATTGGCATCAAGAATCTCAAGCGTATAGCCAAGCCCATCAGCTCCTGCCGGCCAGGGCGGGCTGTCATCATAAATTACTGAATAGGAAAGATTGCCCTGATTGTCAAATAGCCTGATAGCTTCACCAGACCCACTAAGCCCAAATCCAAACGGGCCCATTTTATTCGTCACTGAAGGAAATATTGCATTGAACTTACCGGCATCTCCATATAGCACAAGGTAGTCTCCTGCCAGTATTTCTGTATTTGCCGGAACTGTATATAAATGCAGATTATCGCTATCGCTGAATTTCCAGCCTGATATATTCACCGGTGAGTTTCCCTGATTATTGAGTTCAACCCAATCGCCTGCATCAGCAGTGCCGGCTGAATTATAATTTATTTCCGAGAAAATTATTGGTTCCTCACAAGGGCTGTAGGCTTCTCCTGGCGAACCACCCATACATCCTGCAAACCAACTGCCTCCATCATTTATATTTGCAGCAGATGAACGTAATTCAAGTGTCCGGCCATATCCATCAGCAGCTTCCGGCCATGGAAAACTGTCAGCATAGCGGAAGGAAATAATAGTATCGCGGGTTAGGTTCAGAAGAGACAAGTTTTCACTTTTATTACTGAATCCAAATCCTAACGGGCCTAAACATGGAATTCCGGGATAGCAGGCGTGAAAAAGTGCAGTATCTTCAACAATCACAATTCGCTTATTTGCAGGAATGATAGTTCCTGTTGCGAAAGTGTAATCATGATAAAACACTGTGTCGGCCAGGTGACAATCAGAAAGGTCGAGGGAAGTGTTTCCATAATTAAATAGCTCAATCCAATCGCCAGCATTTCTTGTTGAATCGCTATGATAGTTAATTTCCGAAAAAGTAATTTCAGCATTTTGAGGACTGCCGGAAAACACAGCCCTAAACGTATCGTAATGATCGAGATTGAGTGTTAGCGTTTGGTTGGTGTCGTTTGTAACATAAGTGTTGGATGCCCAGTGCTGAAATGCGTATCCAGGTTTTGCAATTGCTGTAATCGTAACAGGATTACCATTAAAATATGTTCCGGACCACGGCAGTGGTCTTGGAATTATTGAGTTAATCTTCACATGACCGGCTCCCAGAGGCTGCACATCAATTGTTACCGGAACTTGACCCTGAAGATTAAAATCATTGTTGATGTATTGCCTTGCATAGGCAGGCCTGTTGCTGATAAAGTCAGAAAGACTGTTTAAGTAATCATACCAGATAAGAATGTCAGTAGAGCCAAACCAGCGTTGCCCGGCATATGGCATCTCGCTTTGAATGGAATCGCGCATTTGGTCAACAAATATGTTTATCCTGGCTGGAAGATAAATGGTATTTATCAAATCCGCATATCTGTTAACAAAATACGTCCGGAATCCTTGATTTCCCAACATCCTGGAAAACATCTCCGCATGAGGTGAAGGAACTGGAGGATTCATTGCAATTGCAAGATTATCCTTCGTGTAGGGACTATACAAGCCCATGCCAAAATCGAGATCCCATAAGATATAATTCCATTTGGAAAGCGGTTTACGTTCGCGCCATAACTTAATGTTATTGGTCCAATCGCCCATCCAGTCGTCATTAACATAATATGTCTCAGCAATAAAATAATCTGCATAATTGTTAACGTTCCACCACGAACTGGCAATGGCATAATTCTCCGGGTTTGATAATTCGTGTGTATGAAAGAATTCGTACATCTGCCAGAAAGCATCTGCATTTCCATCTGCAGGATAACCGTCGCCTTCAATCATGTCCAGGCTATCGGCATCAACACCATGGTTAGATTGCACAAAATCCTTGTTGTTCCTCTCCCGAATGTTATAAATTCCCCAATACCGCCCGTTTAAAAAAACTACAGAAGGGCAATATGCCATCCAATCAACATTTGAGTTTTTCATTATCCGCTGCATAAGGGCATCGCGGAAATGCGTAATCATCCAGTCGTTGCCCGAATTACGAAGTATAAAGCTTTTATAATCAATGTAAGGTTTTTCACCAAAAAGCTTGTAATGGATTTCTGAGCTGTCAAAATAAGAATGGGTCTTGATATTAAAACTTTTCTGGTCAAATGCCCGCGAATAACCTCCATGAATACTAAGTCCGGCGTCCAGTTCAAATTTGCGACTTCCCATCGGTGTGAAATATTCAATATGACATTCTTTTTCCCATGGTTGCCAAAAGTTCGCTCCAAAATAAGGGAAAGCAGGTTCAGCATTTGGACCCATTACATAAATCCCGTTAAGATAGCTCCAAAGATTCAGAGAGTCTGTACTGATAGTAACAACCGGAATTTTATACTGCTTACTTCCAATAATATAACTTGATGTTGCTATCTGTCCTGGCAGCATGCCGGAAGGGCTGAAGCAACGCGCGCGTAAGACCAGTGTTGAATCTACCGTAATAGGTTCGGTATATAAAGGGTCAGTAATTTTTGGAATATTTCCGTTACGCGTATAATGGATTTCCATCCCTTGTTGGAAATTAGTAACAGGAACAGAAAGTCCGGATGTGTAGAACCCGGGAGCGACCCCAAAAACAGGCTTTGCTGCATATCCGGAAAAACAGGTTGATGAATTGTTCGATATCCCGGGAGTGGCGTTAGTTGAGATACACCAACCCGGTGAAGCATCAGGAATACGGCAAAGTACATGATCAAGATCAGTATATGGTATAGCCACAGAATCAGCAATGGTTCCTGATGGAAGAGTAAGTTGAATAGGTTCGCCGGAATGTTTCAACTTAAAGTTTGTGTGCAGATTGATGATCGGGTTATTTGAAAACCAAACCGGCACAGGCTGAAAAAGAGTAGAATTATCCCTTATTCCAAAAGAAAGAAATGGTATTGCAGACAAGTCAGACGATGATTCACTGACGTTATGCGTTTGAATAGTCAGGACATTTGTTCCAGTTAAAATTATTCCATGGAGTATTTCTTTTGAAACAAGATAATCCTCAGGAACACCACCCTGGTACATTAGGGCTTCATGGTCTATCGTAGCAGTTTCGTTATACATTGGGGGGACCCCTGCAAGATTTGCCCTCGCTATCTCATGGCCATTCAGATAGGCTACAAAACCATCATCATAGTCCATGCTTAATATACAGTCAGTAATATTTGAAGTATCGCCGACTTCAAACGCCTTTCGCATATACACCGAAATGACTGGCGCTATAACAGTACTGTCATCCCCGTCTCCATATCCAATTCCTCCCATTCCAAGCGGCCAGGTTGAAGCATCGAAATCAATAGCTTTCCAATTGGGAGGTGGTTCTTCTGCACCTACAAAGTATTGCCAGGTATCCTGAGCAAATACAGCTGTTTCCCAATGATTTGCTGGTGGCTTCCTGTTTTTACCCGAAGCAAAAACCAGCAAATAACTACCGGGCTGAATTGCTACAGAAGGAAACCTCCATTTAAAAGGAGAGGCAGGGTCATCAGAGAGCCCATAGTTGTATAAATCTACAACTCCACTGCCGGAATTATACAATTCAATCCAATCCTCATAATCGCCATCTTCATCAGCCAGTGTACTTCTGTTGGAAGTTTGCACCTCGTTAATAATAGCCTGGGCACATATAGAATTTATGCTAAAAACAGTGAGTGAAAAAGCGATGATTAGTATTTTCATTGATTATTAATATGTGCTAAAAATAGTAAAAACTTACTTATGAATGGCATTTTGAATTGCTTTGTAATCCTTGGCAAACCTTATAAACACAAGTTAAAGATATTTATAAGTTATTACTTTCAACAGTTCGTTGAATTGTATGCTCTGTGAATATAACCAATAATGATAGCAGATATCAGCTACAATATCCATCATGGCATACAGAGTATTTTTACGCCAGAAGGTGTTTTTGCAATAAAAATAAGTAATACCAAAACAAAACATTTTTTATCTTGCATCATTATTAAATGCTTATTAGATGACAAGAAATCACCTGCCCTTTATTATCTGTATGTCAATGTTTTTGGTATGGGACTCTTTCCTTTTCGGACAAACCGCTGAAAATCAGAGTGACACTGTCAGGAAGAACTCCGCAAACATATTTATCGACTGTGTTGACTGCGATCAGGATTACTTCCATGATCAAATCACATTCGTGAATTTTGTGCGCGAACCAAAAGATGCGCATGTGCATCTGCTCATCACTTCACAGACCACTGGCAGTGGCGGAACTGAATATTCCCTGCTGTTTATAGGGCAAAAACAATTTAGCGGGCAGACTGATACGCTCATTTGCAACACTAATCAGGATGCCACGCCCGATGAGCTAAGAAAGGCACAGGTTAAAGTGATAAAAATAGGGCTTGCCCGCTATGTAGCTAAATTCCCTTTATCCGGATTTCTTGATGTATCTTACAATGCACCTCAAAAGCAGGCTATTGTAGAAGATAAATGGCGAAGTTGGGTATTTCAGATCGATTTTGGCGGATATGCCTCTGGCGAAAAATTGTATTCATCCACCTCGCTGTGGTCTACACTTTCTGCCCAGAAAGTTACTCCAGATTGGAAAATTGAAATAAATGCAGGTAACTATTACACTGATAACAAGTATTATTCAGATACAAATTATAAGAAATATTATTACAGGGCTATATTCCGCGATAACTCAATCACCCATAAGGCTGTGAAGAGCCTCAACAGCCATTGGTCAGCTGGCGAGGGCTTGTCTGTTTCTACAAGTAACTATTCAAATACACAACTTTTTTACAGCATATACCCCCTTATTGAATATAACCTGTTTACATACGACCAGTCAACCCGCAAACAGCTTCGCTTTCTTTACGGGATAGGTTATGAACACACGGATTATATAAACACAACAATCTATAACAAACTTCACGATAATAAATTCGGACAAAAGTTAATGATCACTTTCCAATTGAAACAGAAATGGGGTTCAATTGCATTTACAGCCCGTTCGTTTAACTTCCTTGATGATTTCAGTAAACATAATATTCGTCTGCAGCCCTCAATTAACTGGCGCATTGTTAAAGGACTATCAGTCAGTGTATCAGGAACAGTTGGCTGGCTTCGCGACCAGATTTACCTACCAATTGAAAACATGACCTATGAGGAGATTCTACTGAAACAAAAACAACAGGCAACTTCATATTTCTATAATTGCAACTTCGGGCTAACCTATTCCTTTGGTTCTATCTATAACAATGTTGTAAATCCGCGATTTGGAGGATACTACTAAACAAGGATCAATGGTTAATCTAAATTACCCTGAAAATGTTTTCCGCTTCTGCCCTCGTTGCGGAAGCTCTGAATTTAAGCCTGACAGTACCAAATCGTTTAAATGTCCGAAATGTGGGTTTCACTACTTTATCAACCCTGTGGCAGCTGTTACAGCTATGATTTTTGACACAGACGGACTCCTGTTACTTACCCGCCGCCGGCATGCCCCTGCAGAGGGGATGCTTGATCTTCCGGGAGGTTTTATTGATAAGGGGGAAAAGGCTGAAGAGGCACTCCTCAGGGAAATCAAGGAAGAACTTAACCTTCATATCAACCATTCTGACTTCTATGGAACATTCCCCAACGAATACGTTTTTGAAAACATTGTATATTTTACGCTCGATATTGTTTTCATTTGCAAGGTATCAGACTTCAGCAAACTTGAACCTGCGGATGATGTTGTTTCCTGTGAATTCATTTCTCCGGAAAAGATAAACCTTAATGAAATTGGACTGGATTCAGTGAAGAATATCATTCGGACATATCTTACTTCAAATAAAACTTATTTCCACAAGCACTAACTTGTCGCTATGCTTATCTACAAGTGGGATTTGAAGTTATCTCTTGATTGATATCTCCTAAAATAACATATTACCAAAAACGAATTCACCGAAATGTGAACCCCTTGGGTTATGTGTTGCACTAAAACATCTACTTTTGACATAAAATAAACCCAGGAAAGAATGAAAATCAAACTAACAGTAATCGCATTCATGCTCATGTTATCAGCAGTTATGGCACAACAAAATCCTTTATTGGAAAAAGAATGGAAAACACCTTTTGGTGCGCCCCCATTCGACAAAATCAAACCGGAGCATTTTCTCCCGGCCATCAAAGAAGGCATGACACTTCACGATGCCGAAATTGCAGCAATTTACCGTAGCAATTTACCTGCAACTTTCGTAAATACAATCGAAGCTCTTGAAAAATCAGGTATAATACTTGCCAGGGCAAGCAGGATATTAAGTAACCTCACCTCGGCAAATACATCGCCGGAATTGAAGGAACTTGACAAGCAAACATCGCCAATGCTTTCAGAGCACTACGATAACATATATATGATGGATAAACTATTTCAGCGTGTGAAAACAGTTTATGATTCCCGCTCTAAACTTAAACTCAGCCAGGAACAAAATAAATTACTGGAAGAGTCCTACAAGCAATTTGTACGTAACGGAGCCCTTTTACCGGAAGATAAAAAAGCCCGGCTTCGCGACATTAATTCCAGGCTATCAACCCTTGGCATTGACTTCGGCAACAATGTGCTAAGTGCAACAAATGACTATTCCATGACTATTGATAATCAGCGGGATTTGGCTGGATTAACTCAGGCCCAAATAACTTCAGCCGCCGCATCGGCCAAAGAGAAAGGGCTGGATGGCAAGTGGAGTTTTGGGCTCAATAAAACTGTGGTCCTTCCTTTCATCCAATATGCTGATAACCGCAAGCTCCGTCAACAGTTGTATGAAAATTACCTTAACCGTTGCAACGGAGGTAAATTCGACAACAATGCTATTATTGATGAGCTGACAGCTTTGCGTGCTGAAAAAGGCAAGATTTTAGGTTTCCAGAATTATGCCGCCTATGTGCTTGACGACAACATGGCTAAAACTCCTGATAATGTGTTTAAACTATTGAATCAAGTATGGACTCCCGCACTGGCAAAGGCTAAAAAAGAGCAAGCCGATATGCAGGAAATGATTAAAAAAGAAGGTGGAAGTTTTGAAGTGCAGCCCTGGGATTGGTGGTATTATTCGGAGAAAGTACGCAACGCAAAATATGACATCAGCGAAGAAGAAATGAAACCTTATTTCCAGTTGGATAAGGTTCGCGAAGGTATCTTTTATGCTGCAAATCGTTTGTATGGCCTCAATTTCAAGAAGCGTCCAGATGCCCCTGTTTACCAGAAAGATGTTGATGCCTTTGAAGTAACTGATGCAACAGGTAAACTGTTGGGATTAATTTATCTGGATTATTATACTCGTCCCGAAAAACGCTCAGGCGCATGGATGACTAACTACCGCGACCAGAAGATGGAAAACGGAAAAGATGTGCGTCCTATAATATCCATGTGCCTCAACTGCCCTGCACCTGCCAACGGAGCACCTGCTTTGCTCAACTGGGACGAAGTAACAACTTTCTTCCATGAGTTCGGGCACGGGTTGCATGGCGTGTTGACAAAATGTAAATATGCCAGCCTCTCTGGAACATCCGTACCACGTGATTTTGTCGAGCTGCCTTCTCAATTTATGGAAAACTGGGCAGGTGAGCCTGAAATGCTTAAGATTTACGCAAAACATTTCAAAACAGGCGAAGTTATCCCCGATGCGTTAATAAAAAAGATGCAGGCTTCAGATAAATTTAACCAGGGTTTTGTTACCACAGAATATCTTGCTGCTGCATTGCTCGACATGGATTACCATACACTTACATTCCCTGTAAATATCCATGCACAGGCTTTCGAAAAATCTGAGATGGCTAAAATAGACCTCTTTAATTCCATACCACCGCGCTATCACAGTACTTATTTTCAGCATATTTTTTCCGGAGACGAATACTCGGCAGGCTACTATGCCTACATCTGGGCCGAAGTGCTCGATGCCGATGCTTTTAGTTATTTTAAGAAAAATGGCATTTTCGACAAAACAACTGCTGACAGCTTCCGTAAAAATATCCTTGAACGCGGTGGCACCGACG
>CAZEDO010000106.1:0-12641 GCA_964511085.1 uncultured Lentimicrobiaceae bacterium | reverse complement strand
ATCCCGCCGGGATCACAATAATTATTTAAAAAGCCTGTAATTTAATGGATTACAGGCTTTTTCTTTTTGAGAATTAACGCTTCTGAAATTTCCCGGGCTATTCTGGGTTACTCCCTTGTTGAAGTTATATCAGAGGCTCTAGCTTCTTCCATAATTATTTTATAAAAGTAGCCGGCCCCGAAGTCTTTATCAAGGCTTACTGTACCTGTGAAAGTTACAGTATTCCCAACTGCTAAACTGTCCATGGTTGTAACGGTAAGATCAAAGTTACCGGAAAAGTCGGTGCCGTCCTGAATATGAACCCAATTTTTACCCATAACCATACTATTGTAGCGTGTAACTTCACCCCGGATTTTCACTGTTTTTCCAGCATAGTCAGTATTATGCTCATATAGCTCGGAGATGGTTATTCCACCTTTAATTGGCTTAACCTTGATATCTTCCTTTTTCGGAACATCTTTTTTTCCGGAAGCCATCTGCTGAGGCGCTGCTTTTTGATCTGTAATTGGCTTATCGCTGACATCAGCTACAAAAAAGATAGTTGGGAAAGTACGCCCCAATTCTTTACTGATGAAATTATTCATTTCGAGTGGATTAGAATAATAGATTACATCACCTTCACTGGCTTCGCGTTTTGTAACGGCTAACCAAAGTTCTTTATCGTTTTCGTCAACCTTAAAATAAGTGTATTTGGTAGTTTGAATTACCTCCTTAATGGTAGCTGCATAAGTGCCGGGAGGCAAGTCAGCTATCTTAATCTCTTTTTGGCGGTTGAAAAAAGGGATTGCAATAAGGATTATACAAAATAAAACAATAAGTGTGATAACGACCGTTCTGGTTCGCATAATGGCAGTTTTTGTAATTTATTGGTCAAAAATAGATATTTCTCCTGAATGTTGTGAATCAAAACCTTTGTGTTAAGTTCACATAAATACTATTATAATTTTTCGCTTTTTCAAATGTACCTTCATAATTCATCGAACATGAAAGTTTTTTCATCAACCGCCAGTTAAGACTCATCTCTGCCATATGCTGAACGAGTGGCGGTGTTTTTGCAGCCATATCTGAAACCGCTTTATTCATGTATGTGTATTTTATATACCTGTAGTTTATTCCTCCATCAATTTTGCCGGGTATAAGATCACGGGAAATTCCCATACTATAAATTCTTCCGGAAAGATAACTCGTTTCCATAAGTGTAGCCGATAAGGTAGCCGAAGCATTAATCCATGGTACTTTGTTGAAAGTAAGATAACTGTATAGATTTTTTAATGGCCTTGGATCTTTTTTACTATAGCGGTAGCCACCGTTAGCACCAATTGAGACAATTTTTCCGGGACGGTAGCTTACCTGACACATATATCCTTGCATTGTGGCAGCTTCGAGAAGCCGACCTATAATATCCCTGTATGTTTCGTAATAAATGATATTTTTCCTTGAATTATAGGACAGTGATAATGATAACTGCTTTAATACTTTGTATCGTACAGAAAGATATAAATTCGAGAGATTAGGAGAATTATCCTGTGTGAATGTATAGATACGCGTAAACGTATTACTATCCTCCTGTATTGTCGACAACTTTTTGTTAAAAAGATCAAATTCAACCGAACCAAATAAATATAAATTATTAACAAGCGAATTGGAGTGTTGGAAATAGGCGAATCTCCGGTCTGTATTCCCTCTATTCTTTTGCTCTACCAAAGCAATGGAAGTTTGCATGTTCCTCCCATCCTTTGTTGCATAATCGTGCCCAAAATAACCTCCGTATTGCAAAAGATTAGCATTGAAACTATAATTCATGTAATCCGGTCGCGTGCCGCCAAATATACCTACAGTGAGCGATTTGAATTTCGATTCATACTGAAGTCCGTCAATAGATCCAACGCTGGAAAGTTTGGGATTTATTTTCCGGCCAACCGAGAGAATATTATTCTTGTTAAAAGCATAGTCAAACGCAAGGCTGTAGATCTTCAACGCGTTAAATACATCACTCTTAATTGCTTTTGCATCGTTTGCATCATTGATTTTGTTCACGAATGAGATGTATGTCTCGGCTGATAATTTGGAGTTTTTGATATTCTGTGCGTTGAGAGAAAAAGTATATCTCATGCGTTGCGAAGGAGTTGTGCCTTTTGAAAGATTTGAATAAGAGGAGATCGAAATACGTCCGTTGATGTCCTGTTTCAACTCTTTAGGCAAACCTGTATCTTCCGAAAACGGTTTTCCTTGCACAAAGAGCGGCTCAATTTTAGGTTCTGTAACAGTTTCATTTGTTTTGCCGGTTTGAATTATCTTTTGCCGTGTTATTAGCTTATCAGCAACTGATAATGGCTTTGTGGATATTGGCAGACAAACACATGAAATTGATGACAGGTCTTTTACAATAAGCACTGGGATCATTTTTGCCTCTTCAAGCATAAAAAGGGTATCTCCCACCGAAATATTTTCGGTTGATGTAAATTTAACATAAACATTCTGTGAGGTCACAAAAGAAATTGCTCCCTCTTTTGCCTCAGAAAGTGTTTGTCCTTTCAGGCAAAAGCCTGATAAAATTAAAAGAACGAATAGCAGTATTTGTTTCATGCTGTTGCTTTTAATTGGTTCTGTTAAAACTATTATCCATCACTTTTCCAGCATTACCATTTGGGTGACAATTATAGCATGCATCGCTGTTGTAGGCGTAACCATTAACCCCTTGATGGTCACCATTTGTTGACGATTGAGAGTGGCATGAAGCAATACATGTGAATGACGCGAAATTTGCTGCATTTTGGTGGCACTGAGAACATGTATTCCACTTATTCTTATGTTTCCCTGAATAAATTGGAAAATATTGTCCGTCATGATTAAAAGTAGAAGGCGTCCAGGCACTTTGTGTATGACAGTCAGCACAGGTTGTTGGAAACTGTGCAGAAGCATGGTTTGGATTTGTTGTCTGGTTATAGTTTGTCATATGACATCCTGAACAGGTATTTGGAGTGTTGTTATAATTGCCGTTATGACAATCAACACATTGATTAGCAATAGCAACATGTGCTCCGGCCAATACGTAATAAGAATTATGAACAGGAAAAGTTGCTGGTGCCCAGCCGGGATTTGTAGTATGGCATGTAGAACAATTGTTGGATAAGCCAAGAGTATTGTGGTTTGGATTGGTCGCTTGATTATAATTTGTTTGATGACATCCAACACACGTATTTGGTGTATTTGAATATCCATTAGCATGGCAAAGCACACAATTACTAGCTATTGTTGCATGCGCACCGGTTAGTGGATAAGTATTATTATGATTAAAGGTAGAAGGAACCCAGGCGTTCTGAGAATGACAGGTCTCACAAGTTGTAGCAAACTGTGATGTTACATGATTTGGATTTGTCGTCTGGTTGTAATTATCAGCATGGCACCCGTAGCAGGTATTCGGTGAATTCACATAATTACCCTGGTGGCAGACAGCACAATTATTTGCAATAGCAACATGTGCACCAGCCAGAACATAATAATTATTATGTGTAGGGAAAGTTGCCGGGTTCCATCCCGGATTTGTTGTATGGCATGAAGCGCAATCAGTTGAAATACCTATTGCACTATGATTCGGGTCAGTGGTTTGATTATAATTGTCAGTATGGCAACCGGCGCATAAAGTTGAAGTGCCGGTGTATCCGCTGGCATGGCAACTGGCGCAGTCAACCGAGGAATGACCTCCTGTCAATGGGAAAGGGGAAGTATTATGATTAAAAGCTCCTCCGGCATTACCTGTTGGGTGGCAAGCTAAACAGGCACTACTGACATATTGATAACCCCCGACACCCTGATGTTGATTATTCATTGACGATTGAGGGTGGCAGGAGGTTGTACATGTGTATACTGCATAATTTGAAGGATTGGTATGACAGTCGGCACAAGAATTCCAATTTCCGTTATGCTTACCCGAATAAATTGGGAAATACTGCCCATCGTGGTTAAAAGTAGAAGGGGTCCAGGCCGATTGAGAATGACAATCAGCGCAGGTTGTAGGAAATTGCGCAGCAGCATGATTGGGATTTGTAGTCTGGTTGTAATTATTTATATGACAGCCTGCACAAGTATTAGGCGTAGCAATATAATTACCATTATGGCAATTAGCACATGCTACTGAAACATGTGCACCAGCCAGAACATAATAATTATTATGCGTAGGGAAAGTTGCCGGGTTCCATCCCGGATTTGTTGTATGGCATGTAACACAATCAGTTGAAATACCGATTGCACTGTGATTAGGGTCTGTGGTTTGATTATAGTTGTTTATATGACAACTGGCGCATATAGTTGATGTACCGGTGTATCCATTGGTATGGCAACTGGCGCAATCCACCGAAGCGTGACCTCCTGTCAGTGGGAACGGAGAAGTATTATGATTAAAGGCTCCTCCGGCATTCCCTGTAGGATGGCAAGCTAAACAGGCACTACTGATATATTGATAACCCCCGACACCCTGATGTTCATTATTCATTGTCGATTGAGGGTGGCAGGCGGTTGTGCACGTGTAAACCGCATAATTTGAAGGATTTGTATGACAATCAGCACAAGAATTCCAGTTTCCGTTATGCTTTCCGGAATAAATAGGGAAATAAAGGCCATCGTGGTTAAAAGTAGCCGGAGTCCAGGCAGATTGAGTGTGGCAATCTGCGCAGGTTGTAGGAAATTGTGCTGCAGCATGATTTGGATTCGTAGTCTGGTTATAATTTGTCTGATGACAACCTGCACATGTGTTTGGTATGCTGTTATAATTACCATTATGGCAATCGGCACAAGGTTTAGAAATGTGTGCTCCAGCCAAAACATAATAATTGTTATGTGTTGGGAAAGTAGCAGGACTCCATCCCGGATTCAGTGTATGGCATGTGGAACAACTATTTGAAATACCAATCGCGGTATGATTTGGATTAGTTGTCTGGTTATAATTGGTTGTATGACAACCAGCACATACCGGAGAAGTGCCGATATAGCCACTGGCATGACAACTGGTACAGGCGACTGTTGAATGTCCTCCGGTTAGAGGGAACCCGGCTGCCGCATGATCAAAACCATTTGCAGCACCATTAGGGTGGCAAGCTAAACAGGCAGCACTCACATATTGATAACCTCCAACGCCCTGATGCTCATTATTAGTTGATGCCTGTGGATGGCAGGATGTAGTGCAGGTGAAAATAGTAAAATTTGAAGGATTTGTATGGCAATCAGCACAAGCATTCCATTGTCCGTTATGCTTCCCTGAATAAATTGGAAAAAATTGACCATCGTGATCGAAGGAGGCAGGTTTCCATGCTGTTTGTGTATGACAATCGGCGCAAGTTGTAGGAAATTGTGCAGCAGTATGATTTGGATCAGTTGTCTGGTTGTAGTTAGTCAAATGACAGCCAACACATGTATTAGGGGTATTGGGATATCCGTTTGCGTGACATTGTGTACAATTATTTGCAATGATTGCATGAGCGCCTTCAAGCGGGTAAATAGTGTTATGATCAAAAGTAGAAGGTATCCAGGCAACCTGGGAGTGACAGGTCTCGCAAGCAGTAGAAAACTGCGCCGCACTATGATTTGGATTTGTTGTTGCATTGAAATTGGTAAGATGGCATCCTACACATGTATTTTCAGGATTTGAATAATTCCCTGCATGACAAGCAAAACAATCGTTTGCTATCGTAAGGTGAAAGTCAGTGAGTGGATATGGTTCTTTATGAGTATAGGTTGCCGGAGTCCATGCAACTTGTGTGTGACAGGTTTCGCATGTTGTTGCAATCTGTGCTGTAGTATGATTTGGATTTGTTGTTTGATTAAAATTAGTAATATGGCATCCTTCACAAGTATTTACAGGATTAGAATAATTCCCAGCATGACATGTAGCACATTCATTAGCTATCGCCTGGTGAGCATCTTTTAGCGGAAATGGCTCCTTGTGAGTATAGGTAGCAGGCTGCCAGCCAGGATTAGTAGTATGACAAGTGGCACAATTGTTTGGAATACCAACTGCCATGTGATTTGGATTTGTACTAGCTGTATAATTAGGCTGATGACAAGAGAAACATTCCGATGACGCGCTTGAATACGGCATTGATTTATGACATCGGCCACAATCTTCAATTGCATGACCTTTAGTAAGTGGGAAGAAATTATGATCGGTATTCGTGACCTCAGGCCAGGTAAGGCCATTCATTTTATGACAATCAGTACAATTGGTTGAATAATTGTTTGCTGCATGGTTTGGTTTGGTTGTGGATTCATAACTGATCCGGTGGCAATCATAACATTCTACACCCAACACATCGAAACGAAGAAGAGAGGCTGTACCGGCAGATGTTTTAGCAGATGGAACAATATTGGTATGGCAACCATAGCAATCAACAGTTGCATGAGGACCTAGCAGAGGAAAGCTGCTTTGCTGATGTATCTGAGCAATATTAGACACCACCCATGAATTAGGAGTATGGCACCTGGCGCATTCGAGGCCAACAGTCTGTTGATGAATATCAGTATGGCAGGAATTACAGTCAGTTGCAGCTTTTGTAAATTCAAGGGAAGTATGACAAGCTTTGCATGTAACATCCTGATGCTGACCAACAAGAGGAAATTTCGTACCATCATGGTCAAAAGAAATTGTTTTCAGGTCAACTTTCCACCCGTCCGTTTTATGGCAATCTTTGCAGCTTACCAGAAAATCATCACCATGAGGTGATTTTTGGCCAAACAGACTCACTGAAAGCACCAATGCCAGTATTATCGATGACAGTTTTCGCATTTGAATTCTTTTATTTTGTAAAATACATATGACACACCTTGTTCCGTTATTTCTTTGTGGCATTTTTTACATGCTACATTGATGTGTTTCCCATCCAGCGGAAATCTGGTCTTACTGTGATCAAATTTTGAGGCAGGTTTAAAAGCATTTGAATTATGGCATTTTTTACAATCCGTAATTCCTTTGTCGTCAAATTGTTTTTCATGTACATCTTTATGACAATTTATGCAATCAATAGCTAATCCAACGAATTTTTGGTTAGCATGCCCTGATTTTTCCTTGTTGAAATGGCAATCGCGGCATGTCTTTTTTGAATGAGCTCCTTCAAGTTCAAACTGCGTTTTTTTATGGTCAAAACTAATTCCGTTCCAATTATTTACATTATGGCAACTTTCGCAATTTGCTTCAGAAAAATACTTGTCACTGATAAAGCCAAGATGTATGTTCTCATGGCAATCCTTGCATATTTTCCCAATCTCTTTAAATTTCCATTTCTCCTGCTTTTTGTGACAAGCGAAACAAGGTGTTGCAAGATGCGCCCCATTTAGGGGAAAAACTCCTACATTGTGTTGCTCAATAGTAAATGAGAAGTCAGCAAATCCATTCACATTATGACATTCTGAGCAATCAGGAGAAATTCCTTTTTTTGCGAACTGCTTATTGTGGTAATCAACATGACAATCTGTGCACTTTTTATAATATAGCTGTGTAGTGAATCTTTCTTTATGACATGATTTGCAGGTAACTTTTTGGTGTTTTCCTTCCAACTTATAACCAGTTTTGTTGTGATCAAAGTCCTTCACTCCTGCAACAACAGTAAATGACTCGTTATTGTGGCATTCGGCACAATTCTGTCCAAATTTGTTGTCATGTACGTCCTTGTGACAGTTTGTACAATTATCAGACTTTACCCCTTTGAATTCCTGGAATTTCAGTCCGTTTATCGTAGATATTTTATGGCAATTTACACAAACAACTTGCTGATGTTTTCCTGCCAGCTTAAATTTTGTCTTACTGTGATCGAACTTCGATGCCGGTTTAAATTTTTCAGCATCATGGCAATCTAAGCAATTGCTTGAAAGTGTTTTTTGATGATAATCAGCATGGCAGGTCAGACATTCAGTTTTCAACCCAAGGTATGAAAACTTCTTAGCTTTGATTTTCTTATCAGTAATAAACTCAGGCTTATGGCAATCAGTGCATTTCTTCTTGCTATGTGCCACGCTTAACTTATATCCGGTCAGATTATGATTAAACTTATCTTTATCAAACTTAAGAATCTGGAAATTCAATCCATGATGGTCGTTATGGCATGAAGCGCATTGTTTCCCTTTAACCTCCGCCGATGAATGATATCCTTTTTGTTGATCAATCCGCACTTTAACTTCTGTATGACAAGCCAGGCATTTTGCGTTTGATACTTTTTCGCCCAGGATATGACATTGCGTACAATTAGCCATTCCTTCCAATTGGGAATGTACTTTAGCTAGTTCACCAGGCGAAATTTGAGCATAAGCCGGTATGCTATATGTGATAGCAAACGCAATAATACTTATGACAAATCCTTTCTTAATATTCATAGCTAATTGCCCTTCAATACTAGTTTCCGTGTTTTAATATGGCTTCTCCAAACTTCTTTGTTATCTCGATACCTGCTTTTTTTAGAAACTCAATCGGCAGTTCGCCGCCTGCAAAAATGTAAACCAAATCATTATCTATATAAAGTTCTTCACCGGGATTGTTTGTAGTGAGTACAACAGAATCAAGGTTTATTGTTACAGGGTTTGTATTAAAAAGCACTTTCACAAGACCAGAAACCATAGCATCTTTTATTTTTTCGTTGTTTTTAGGTTTTAACCTGTTAAATGTTTCGTTACGGTACGAAAGGGTAACATTATTCTGATCGGCCAGCAACAGTGCAGATTCAATAGCCGCGTCGCCCCCGCCAATAACCATAATGTTCTTTTCCTTGATATCTTCCGGTTCAAGCAGGCGGTAAGCCACTTTTTCCTGCATCTCACCATGAATACCGAGTTTACGTGGAGACCCCCGGCGACCAATAGACAGCAGTACAGTTTTAGATGTAATATTCTCTCCCATAAGTGTTTCAATATTGAAACACCCGTTTTCAGGAGTGACTGATTCTACTTTTGTATTTTCCTTAACCGTTATATCATTTTTTGAGAGCGCTGCATTCCATAAATCAAGCAGTGCAGATTTGCTGGTTTCAAATAATTTTACCTTCCCATAAAGAGGTAAATCCATTGCAGAAGTCATTACAATCTTTTGTCGTGGGAAATTAAAAACTGTGCCCCCCAATGAATCCTGCTCAAGTATAAGGAAATTAAGATTATGCTTTTTCGCTGTAAGCCCTGCAGCAATTCCGGCTGGACCAGCACCAACAATAACAAGATCATATGTGGCCAGATGGTTTTTCCTGAATGTTTTTACTATGTTCTCTACAGCTTGTTTACCTTGTTCAACGGCATTTTTTATCAATCCCATACCTCCCAATTCTCCAGCAATATATATCCCGGGAACATTGGTTTCAAAATTCTGATTTATATGAGGCAGTTCAACGCCACGCTTTTCGGTACCTATGCATAGAATAATAGCTTCTGTGGGGCAGGCGTGAAAACATGCCCCATGTCCAATGCACTTTGATGCATTTATCGTAGTCGCTTTCCCATCTTTGATTCCAATAATATCATGCTCAGGGCAGGCTGCAATGCAGGCTCCTGTCCGGATGCAACTATTTTCGTCGATTACAGGATGGAGAGATACCGGTTCATACATTCCTTCCAGCTTTGCTTTGGCAATTTTCTTTTCAACAGCTTTAGATTCACGCTTTTGCTTGCGCAAATAAATGATCACAACGATAAGGCATAATAAAATTGCCAATGCATATATGAGTGTATCTTCGAAGAGTAGTCCCATAGCTAATATATCCATCTATAACCAAAAACTATAGTAATAATAACATGAATAACCATAATCACAAGCATTATAAGCGCAAATGGCAAATGGGCCACATGCCAGTATTTAAACATATTTTGCATAGTAACAAGCCTGTCTATCCTCCTGTTAAGAGAAATATCATTCTTCACCAGTATCAAAACTTGTTGATGTTGTTCTTTGGATAAATTGTTTTTCTTCAGAACAGCTTTTACTCTGCGCATGGTACTTAAATCGTCTGCATATTTTCTGAAAGAACGAACGAAGAAATTCTTATGAAAAAGCTCAACCTTCTTCTCGATCGAGTCAACAATTACTTTATAGCTCTCTTCATCAAGATGAAGAGAATTGCTTAGAATTCCCCCTATATCGGTCTTCATTTCCCGTATTTCACTTAAGCTTAACTCCTTTCCTTCAATAGACCTTGGTATTTGCAAATAAATAAACCTTCCAACTATTCCACTCAGGAACACAGCAACCATGCTCCAGAAACTGATTGCTACAATACCTCCAAATTTAAAAGAGGTATGAAAGAGCACCATAATAGGACCAAGCGTACAAAGGAAGATATGAAATTCAAGCCAGTACTTTAATAAACCCATACGACCCAATATTCTATATCTTTTTCTGATCATATACAGGGAGACGCCCAGTATCATTAATATCGAGCCAATAATACCCAATCCATGCCCTATAAAACCGCTTGGCTTCAGATTAGAGTGATCAGGATGAAAAAATCTATCTTCAAAACTAATTCTATAATAGGAAAATCCTTTGTATGCTATAGTAATAAAGGCTACCAGAACAATAAAGGATAATATTATTATATAAATTCTGTGAGCAGTTTTTGTCATAACTTAAATACTTTTGCCTGTAAGGAGTTTAGCTTAATCTACTGTTTTTCAGTAAGACAAAATTAAAGTATTTGAAGAGGTCAATAGCAATCAGTATTAATTTATACTCTGTCCAAATTGCGTATTAACGTATTTCAATGCGTATTTATTGCTCTTTACGTTATTGTATCATTTTTTATAAATCGTAAATTATATTACTTCAGTAACAAGATTTATAGAAATACATATTCCAATAGTTGACATGATAATCTGGTATGATGTTACGCCATTACATAACTATCTGGAATAATCCACTCAAATCAACACGCAATTAGCCTTTATCGGAAATTTTTGAAAAGGTTATACCCAATGAAAATCAGCAATTGGTCAATAAATTGAACCATAATAGCTTGCACTTCAAAATTTATAAATGCAAAATATTTTCATGCAAGATAGTAATTTACATCAGCTAGGTGTATAGCCGAATATCTGAATTTCATGTGGAGGAAACTTCAAATATGTTGTAGTTTGAACCACGACAGTGCAAAACAGAAATCATGTATCATATTCCTGATAAAAGCCCTGCTCAAGAGATACGGAATTTTACCCTGATACCACACAATGATAATATTTAGTTTAGAAACAAAACCAAAACTCTTTTTCAAATTACTTATACTTTTTTTACCAGAATTAGAGAAAATTGCAAACTCAACTGCTTAGTATCACTCACTATAAGCGGTTTCGCTTTTTCAAACCCTCAAGGATTCAGTATACTTCTTAATTTGAATGTAATTGAATGATTATAAAGAGGATAAGACCCGTAAGCACTTCTGCCTCGATGAGGAACGCAACACATGTGAGTCTTATCCAATGCTAAAATATGGTCAATGAAAATAACTAAATTTTCTACTGACCATCAACAATTTGCTTGTTTTGAAATATAGTTATCCGTTGGAGGGTGCATTAAACAACGACTTAAGCACGTAATATAAGTCCTATCTCAATCTTATATTGAACTTGCCCGGTTATCAATTCATTTTTTATACTTTTGTATCTGAATATTATTTCTCTTCTATCTTACAACCACCAAAAATAATTTGATATTTTCTTCTGCTTTATTTGCCTTCGTAAAAAAAGACAGTTATTATTCACACGACTGCAAACAGCAAAATAGCAGGCGACTAAGTAAAGTTGAAATTAAAAATAAGTATAAAGAATAAGTAATAACACAAAGGTAAAATGATACTAACAGAAACCCCTTCAGGGATGGTTAAAGAAAAAATGAGAGTAGCCGGAATTTCTGTAATTGCTGCCATTTTTTTAACGGGATCCAAACTCTTGATCGGCATTCTTACACAAAGTTTGGGAATTTTATCTGAAGCTCTGCATTCAGGATTAGACCTTGTAGCAGCAGTTATAACTTATTTTTCAGTAAGAATATCTGACAAGCCGGCAGATAAACTACACCATTTCGGGCATGGAAAAATTGAAAATTTTTCGGCTCTTATCGAAACGCTTTTGTTGGTCATTACTTGTGCCTGGATTATCTATGAAGCAGTTAACAGATTGGTTTCCGGCAATGTACATATTCAGGTTACTTACTGGAGCTATATTGTTATTGTTTCCTCAATTATTATTGATGTATCCCGATCGCAGGCCTTATATAAAGTTGCAAAAAAATATAATAGTCAAGCACTTGAAGCTGATGCATTGCATTTTTCAACGGATATCTGGAGTTCGGCAGTAGTTCTTGTTGGCTTACTTTGTGCCAACTTTGGTCTTTTTGCTGCAGATTCCATTGCAGCTTTGGGAGTAGCACTAATAGTTTTAGGAGTTTCCTACAAACTTGGCAAAAGAGCAATACATGTTCTTCTCGATAGGAGTCCGGTTAATCTCAGCGAAGATATTGCTTCAATTATTCAACTGATTCCCGAAGTAGTATATTTCCATGATCTTAAAGTCAGAGTATCAGGAGCTGACACATTTGTAAATGTAACTATCCATGTTGATCCGAAATTGAATATTACTGAAGCCCATGCTATCTCTCATACGGTGGAAGATATTATTTGTAACAG
>CAZEDO010000105.1:0-12669 GCA_964511085.1 uncultured Lentimicrobiaceae bacterium | reverse complement strand
TAATCCTAATTATCCCTGAAATCCTTCTTCTTCTTCAGTTTCAGATCCTGTAATAATTGTGATTTAACATTGATCTGGAAATTCCAGCTTTTCAGGTAACCTGTCGGAATCCAGTTGAACCTCATCTCCCAGCAATGCAGGTCGCGGTGCATGGACATAGAAGTATAGGACAACTTATGGTTTTCAAAATCGTATCCTGACCGCAAGCTAACTTTCCATTTTGGCGTTATACTTATATCACCGTTAAAACCAAGGGTCTGTACAGTTGCTTTCGACCTGGAAGCCAGCAGAGGCCCAAAACTACCAGTATATCGCAGGTTGTAATTAAAACTAATACTCCAGGGATTATTCCAGTCGATAAAACCGGCAGGACCATCCAGAACCTCTTGAACCTCTTCAGGGGTTCCCTTGGAAGTGTCAACAGTTTTTTTCTTTTTATTTTTTGATGTAAGGGTCCAGTTGAGGCCTAAATTCCAACTTGTGTTTTCGAGCCTTAGAAGGTAATGGTGCGCATCCCATTCAAAGCGGTTGATTGTTTTTCCTTCTGAATTAACTGTGTAAAGATTCCAGATACTTGAATATTGGATTTGGATATTTTTAAAGAGTGTGGTGTTCCCTGACATTGAAACAGGCGACCACTTGAGTGAATCTTTTACCAAATCGTAAGAAGTGCTGATATTGAAATTGTCGATGAGCTTTACCTTTTTTGTGCCGGTGATGGTATCCTTAAGCGAGCGCACTTTCATCTCGAGATTATTATTTAAAGCGAAATTGACAGCTCCCGATTTACCAGATGAAGGCGCACCATAAATTGAAGAGAACGCTTCATCGTTGAAAACGGAATATTTCCGGAAAGTTCCTTTCTGATCAATTTGAACTGTTTTGTAATATCCTAATTGTTCGCGGCCAAAATCCGGACGAAGGGAAAAGCCTATGTTTGGCCTCATCACATGCCGTAATGCTTTAACAGGGCCTCTCTTAAACTGAACCATTCCATATATTGTTGTGCTTACTGACGAACTAAAACTGTATTCGTGCGCTGTTCTAAATCCGTTAATAGTGTCGGTGAGAACATGTGGTGGAATTGGTACAGAGTCAAATATTGTATCGGCAATCCATGTTTTGTTAATAGATTGGGAATACCAGCGTTCAGTGAAGTTAACAGCATTGGTCATTGTAAAATACTTTAGCAATTTAATTGAACTGCTTACCGGGACAGAGTGTTTTATTCCGTTCTTGAATTTTTTAATAGCATCCGGCTTAAAAAGTAAAGTATCATAAGTACTAATCATATTTTGGGCATTCATATTATATGTGACGCTGATGTTTTCGTACCATTTAAGTTCTCCCAGAGAGGATTTGCGACGGAGGGGATAAAATCTGGCTACCGAAAACGATAATGAAGGTAATACAATGCTTATCGATCTGTCACTTGTATTCTGACTATGATTGGCTGAAATTGAAATAGGGTAACGCGGATCAAGATTCACGGTGTAATTAATACTTGAGCTGTATTGATTGGAAAGATGATCGTTCACCGTTGTGGGGTTGTAACGATTGAATTTACTGGAACCAGCATTAACATTAGCCGAAAAATTACTAATAGGATTGGCTTTCGGATCCTGATGGTGCGACCAGGTTACTCTAAAATCACGGCCTTTTACGTAGCCGGGGGTTTCCTTTTGCCCATCAATATTAATAGCATAGTTAAAATTGAAGGATCCGTTGTATTTATAACGTTTTTTGTAATTCAGGTTTGGCTTAAGAGCCCAGCTTCCGCGCGAATAGATATCACCGGTAAGCTTAAGATCCATGTAATCATTAATCCCCCAATAATACCCGCCATTTTCTAGATAAAAACCACGGGTTTGCGACTCTCCATAAGTTGGGATTAAAATTCCCGAACTTCGCCCTTTCTTATTCGGGAACATCCCGAAAGGAAGGCCAACAGGCAAAGGAACACCTTCAATAACCATATATGCCGGTCCGGTAACAATCTTTTTTCCTGGTATAACTTTGGCTTTGGAAAATTTAAGCTCGAAATGAGGATCATCAAGACTACAGGTAGTATATTTACCTTGCTTGACATCCATTTCTCCATTTGCCATTTTTTTCACGGTTGTGCCGTGCAGGTAACCCTCGTCTTCCTTGGTGATTACCTGGTTTATCAGACCTTTTTTTGTTTTGTAATTGTAGTGCAGTTCTTTCGACCGGTATGTTTGGTCCGCTTGTTTAAATATAGGAGGACCTATTTCCTTCCCCGTTGTATCTGTAACTCCTGTAGCGAATGCTATGCTCTTTTTAAAATCAATTTCCAGATATGCTGATTTAAGACTGATGTCCTGGTATGCTATTTCAGCATTTGTATAAAGATGAACAAGTTGCTTTTTTATTTCAAAGGAAATGGAGTCGCTGGATAAATAATCAACTTTAGCCTCAAGCGCTGATTTTCCGGCAGTTTTGGATTTGACACCTATTGTTGTATCTGTAGAAATCTTTAGCGTATCAGGCATTGAATTAATAATCGTATCCTGAGCCATGGAAGTTTGAATCCCGGAAAAAAGTGCAATTAAAAATAGCAGAGTTTTTAACGTTCTGCTTGTTCGTAACTTAGCGGGTAGAGCAAAAGGTAGGTTCAATTAAGTATTATATTTGTGGAATAAAGTCATTTTTTATTATCAAAAACCGCACTATTTGTCAATATCCCGTTGCTTTGGATAATCCGGCTAAACTTTGCCGAAATAAAATCGCAGATCAAACGGAAAGGCAGTCATGATGAAAAAAAGCCGGTCCGGAGTCTGTGGGCAATGTTTAATCAGACAAGGGCCAAAACTAATCAAAAAAAACGGATGTAGGTGAAACGGAGAGTGCTGCAATTTGGTATATTTTACCTGCTTCTTTTATATGTTCCTGTGTTGTATGGGCAAAAGATCAATACTGTTGTTATTGATGCAGGGCACGGAGGGCACGATACAGGTGCCTTGGGCAAGCATTCCCGGGAGAAAGATATTACCCTTTCAATTGCTCTTAAACTCGGTACCAATATCAAGGAAAACCTTAAGGATGTTAAGGTGATTTATACCCGCAGTTTGGATGAATTCATCGAATTGTTTCGCCGGGCCCGAATCGCTAATGAGAACCATGCCGATCTGTTCATTTCAATACATTGCAATGCAAATCCATCTCCAACGCCCTTTGGTACCGAATCTTATGTTATGGGGCTTCACCGCAGCAGTGCTAACCTGTCGGTTGCAAAAGCAGAAAATGCCGCTGTATTACTGGAGGACGACTACGTTTCAAATTATGATGGATTCGATCCCAAATCACCTGAAGGCAACATTTTTTTTAGTATGTTACAGAATGCATTTCTCGACAATAGTTTAGCTTTTGCTTCAGGAGTGGAAAAGCAGTTCAGTGATCGTCTTAATCTGGTTTCCCGGGGTGTTAAACAAGCTGGATTTTTAGTGTTATATAAGACGGCAATGCCGGGAGTGCTTATCGAAACTGGTTTTCTAAGTAACCAGCAAGATGAAAAATTCCTGCTTTCCGATGCAGGACAGGAACTAATAGCCTCTGCAATTTACAGGGCTTTCAGGGAATATAAACATCAGAAAGAGTTTGGTACTGCTGCTCCACCCGATACTTCCCTTATTGTGCGAAACAAACCCGATTCCTTAAAGTTAAAAGTAAACAACGAAGATACTTCAATGCCCCCTGCAAAGAAGGAGGAAACATTAGTTGCCCGTATTCATTATAAGGTTCAGTTTGCTACATCACCAGAGAATAAGGAATTGGATATGCAGCAGTTTCATGAATTAAATAATGTGAAGATGTACCGTCAGGAAGGGCTTTGCAAGTATACTTCAGGAGATTTCGCTACGCTCCAGGAAGCCTCTGTGCTTCGAAAAGGTATAATAGAGAAAGGGTATAAAGATGCTTTTGTGGTTGTATTCCTTGGCGACAAGCGTATCACACTAAAGGAAGCAGCACAACTTGCTGGAAAATAGTTGTACATTTGTTCTGTTAAAAATAGTCCAAATGAATATATCCCGCGAAGTCAAGATAGGCTTGGTCTTTATCACCGCTATCGTCCTGTTTCTATGGGGATTGAATTTCTTGAAAGGAAAGAAAATATTTACACGGCAACGCACTTTCTACGCGGTTTACTCGCAGGTTGGCGGACTGCTAAACGAGGCTCCTGTTTCTATAAACGGTCTGATAGTTGGGCAGGTTAGCTCTATCAATTTTGTTAACAAACAATCGGCCAGGGTAGTTGTGGAAATAACTGTTGATAACGCGATTAATATTCCAGGAAATTCAACTGCCAAGATTTTTAATGCAGACCTGCTCGGTAGTAAATCTGTAGAAATTGTACTGGGTAATAGTTCCTTAATAGCCGAAGATGGCGATACTCTGATGACAACTATTCAGATGAGCTTTTCGGATGAGGTTAACAACCAGATACAACCGATAAAGAAAAAAGCCGAAGATCTTATGCTTTCGCTGGATAGTGTGGTTACAGAATTACAACTGATATTTAACGCAGAAACCCGCGACAATCTTACTAAAAGCTTTGGGCATATCCGGGCTACACTTCAGAACCTGGAGGCAGTTTCCTATAATGTAGACACACTTGTTTATGGGCAGCGTGGACGCATGGAACGAATCTTATTCAACGTGGAGTCTATCTCCAAGAACCTGAAAGACAACAACGGAAACATTACAAAGGTCCTGCAAAATTTTGCCGGTATCAGCGATACACTTGCTAAAGCTGATATTTCGCGCACAATCAATCATCTCAATAATGCTCTGAGTGATATGGCAACTATTACTGACAAAATCAACAAAGGGGAAGGTTCTTTAGGTTTGCTGGTGAACGATAAGAAACTCTATAACAATCTGGAATCAACCACAAAGGAACTTGATGCGTTATTGTCAGATTTGAAATTAAACCCGGGGCGTTATGTCAGCTTTTCACTTTTCGGGAAGAAAGCTAAACGCAATGCCTATAATCCGCCCGAATCTGCCCCTTGAGTTTCCTTGGGTTTTATTTCTTCTTTTGTTTTTTCAGTTGACCAATTAAAAATCTGTTCTTTATTTAAAGGCCTCTGCGCTCCATGCCATTTAAAATCCTTGAGGAGAAGGTCGCGGGGGGCTATGTCTTTTTCGGGATATAGAGTGGCAGTAGGATTTTCCAGGTATGTGATCCCTTCAATCTTCCTGTCTTTTAAATAGATATGCATGTTCCCGGCAAGCGCTTTATTGATCCCTATCAGCGATTTGTCTTCTTCCCTCACAAAATAAATAGTTTCAGCATTGGCATAAACATCTATCCGATACAGTTGATTATCCTTGAAGAATCCGGTCATATTCTTCCCTTTGATCTGGTTGAACAACACACCACTATCTTTTGAAATTATAAAAGCTGAGTTGTATAACATTAATTGTCTGATTTCTTTTTTGGAGGTAAGAATATGGATGGAATCCGAAGTGAGTTGGTTATCGTCCGACCATAGGATTGGTGTTTTGTAGAGAAGGATTGTGGAATCGCGGAAACGGTATAGCATTGAATCAGAAGCGCCCTGAAGGTCGTGGCGATAGAATTTAGCATGATAATAAGCGAACAGATCTTTGGTTTTTTGTTCTTTATCAAACGTGTTGTATAGCGTATCAGCATGCAAAAACAAGGAATCCTTCGAATCGATAATAGTTGCCATTGCTTTGCCAGTGATCATTGAATAACCTTTTGTTTTACTGTATTCGGAATATTCGCCATTTATTACCAGGTTATTTACTGTATCGGTAACCACTATGTTGCGGTATGCCCGCCCGAAATCAATTTTCTTATCATAGAATAGGCTATCGCCGGTCATTCGCTGATCTCCGTTTACTATCAAAGCATTTTTACTGAAACGCGAGATGTCTGTATTTGTATTGTACCATCCGTTTTCGCAATACATATAATTTTTCACATTCTTACCTCTTATAATACTAGGCCCGAAGAAATATGCAATATTGGTTACGGTATTATATTTCAAAGTATCCGAGTTTATTTTATTATTTGGATTCTTCAGCACAACATCTTCCCGAAAAAAAGCTTGCTTTACATCGGTATGATAATACCCCTTTTTACTGGTAAGGCGGTTATCTTTACTCACGATATTGCCGCCTGTAATATAGCTTGCAACCTGTGTGTTACGATCGAAATAGAGGCGGTTAGTGGTAAGTACGGATTGATTATCGACAAGTTTCACGTTGTCAATTACCTCAGCAATGCGCGTATTGCCGTTATAATTTAACTTGTCGCCAAAAAGGTTCAGCGTGTCGCTCATTTTGATATGAATCCTGCTAAATGCTTCCAGACTATTGCTTGAATCGTTCATCCATGCACTGTCACAATAGAGGAGTGCTCCATCATGTTCAAAGACGGCATTGCCAATCACACGATATACATTCTCGCCCAGCGCCTTTGCATATTTTGCATAATCAGCCTGCTTAATAGTGATTTTGGCAGATTCCTGACTACTCACCGCCAATGACTCCAGCATGAATATAAGCACAAAAACATTTAATAATTTCCCACGAAGCATGAATAGTAAGGTTTGAGCATCCAAAGGTAATCCATAATTCAGCACAGGTGCAAATCCAGAACAAATTCCAGTATTCTGATTCAGGAAGTGGCGTTTTTACGCGGAATCCGAAAGTTTAATATGCAGTTTTTTGTTTTTGATATCCCGGTATATTCTATACTTTTGGCGCATGATAAAAGGCTCCCCAGAATGAAGAATCCATTTAATCCGACGAAGAACTACGAGGATACTAAAAAGGCCGTTGGCTATGTTAACCGTAACGAGGCAACTCAGGAAACTTACGATGCTATTGGCTTTATGTCGGGGCTGGAAGTACATCAGCAATTAAAAACCAGCCAAAAACTGTTTTGCCGCTGCCCGGCAGGTGTGTTCCAGAAAGCTGATCAATACGATGCTGAAGTAGTCCGCCATATGCGTCCTACTCTTAGCGAACTTGGCGAATACGATGGTACTGCCCTTATGGAGTTCAAAACACGAAAGAACATTGTTTACCGCATTAAGAACCAAACAACCTGCACATATGAGGTTGATGATACACCCCCATTTCCGCTAAACCGCGAAGCCCTGGGGATTGCCATTGAGATATCTCACATCTCCAAACTAAATATAGTTGGCGAAGTACACATTACCCGCAAACAGTACCTTGACGGAAGTATCCCTACAGGGTTTCAGCGCACTGCCATTATTGGCGTTGAAGGTGAAATCCCTCTTAAAAATAAGAAAGTTCGTTTAATACAGTTGAGTTTGGAAGAAGATTCATGCCGCGAAGTCTCAGATATTGGCCACACACGAATCTACCGGACCGACCGGCTGGGTATGCCCCTCATCGAAACCGTTACCTATCCCGATATGGTAAATCCCGATGAGGTGAAGGAAGCTTGTAATTACATCCGTTTTCTAAACCGCAGCACGGGTAAAGTTCGCACAGGAATAGGCGCCGGAAGGGAAGATGTTAATGTTAGTTGCCGGGGTGGATCCCGTGTAGAAATAAAAGGAGTGGCCCATACAAAATGGATACCCGAACTCACGCATAATGAATGTTTCAGGCAGTGGGCTTTACTTCAGATACGCGATCTCTTGTTGGCACGGATTACTGATACTGAAAAATGGAAGATTCAGTTCGAAACACTCGATTTCCATTCTTATAAGTTCGATTATGAGCCACTGAGGCTCTCGAAAAATAACAAGCACAAGATCATTGCAATTAATCTGCCCGATTTTAAAGGGATACTCTCGCATTTCACGCAACCTGGAAAAATATTTGCCAACGAGCTTTCAGAAAGGCTAAAAGTGATTGCATGTCTGGAAGTACCTAACCTTGTTCACACAGAACAGTTTGATGCTGTTGTTGGAATTGATGATTTCGACAGAATCAGTACGCTTTTCAAAGCCGGGGAAAACGATGCGCAACTCATCATCTGGGGCCTGGAGGATGACATGCCAACCGCCATAGAGAGTATAGAAGAGCGTTGCAGAATGGCTTTCGTTGGTGTACCAAACGAAACCCGAAAATCCTTTGAGGATGGTACAACTATTTTTGAAAGGGTGCTTCCAGGCGCTGACCGCATGTATCCTGATACTGATTCGGCCCCTATACCGCTTGAAAACAGCTACATTGATGAACTTAGCCGCAACCTTCCTGACGAAGTCATCAGCAGGTACAACCAAATGAAAACATGGGGCATACCTGAGGACACATATACCTACATTTTCAAGAAAAACCTTTACCCGCTTATCGTCCGCATAGTTGAAGATCTGGATGTAAAACCTGCATTAGCAGGTTCACTTTTAGGACATACACTCAAGTTTGTTGAAGGTCATTTCATTCCCGCTGCCGAATTTAATTATAAAATTGTTTACGCATTGCTTAAATTTCTTAAAGAGAAAAAGCTGAATTATGAATTGGCACGCAGGATGCTGCCTGTAGTTTATCAATATCCAAAAATGGATTTTGATTCGGTGCTGACAAGTATAAAATTCAAAAGCATAAATCGGGAAGAGATATTTTCGCACATCCCTTTTCTGAAAAAGAAATTTGCCGAAATAAGGTTTTCAAAAGGTGAAATACAGGAAGTAAGCTGGATAATGGGGCAATTGCGAAAAATGGCCATCGGTAATATTTGCCTCAAAGAGTTGGCTGAAAAGATCAGAACAGGGGAGTAAGATGTTGAATTTCTAACAGACTAACAGTCTAACAGCCTAATAGCCTAACAGCCTAACAGCCTAATTAATAAAGTATATAAAATGAGTGAAGATTTTTTCCAGGGGTACAAAGGGGCAGCATTAGAGGTGCTGAAGAAATTCAATGTCAGGGTCTGGGGGCAAGCGACAGTTACAACTACACGCGGCACTTTTATTGGCACAATCCTTCCGCGTTCCGAAAATGATGATGATCAGCATATTGTAATGAAAATACCCACCGGTTATAATGTGGGTCTGGATATTACTACTGTTAGCGAGATGAAGGAAACCGGCTATAAAAAGGCAAATTATAAAATACCAGAAAAAGAATTTCCAATTACTCCGGGATTGCCAAAGGTAAAACTTATTGGAACTGGCGGGACAATTGCTTCCAGACTCGATTACCGCACCGGTGCAGTAATTCCTGCATTTTCACCTGGCGAATTGTATGGTGCTGTTCCCGAGTTGGCTAAAATTTGCAACCTTACTACAGAGAAGATTTTTGCAGTATTCAGCGAGAATATGGCTCCGGATAATTACAAAAAATTAGCGATTGCTATTGGAAAAGAAATTGAAAACGGAGTGGACGGAATCGTGATTGGCCACGGAACGGATACACTTCACCATACTGCAGCCGCACTTACATTTATGGTTCAGGATTCACCTGTTCCCATCGTTCTGGTGGGTTCTCAACGATCATCAGACCGTCCCAGCTCAGATGCCGCTCTTAACCTTATGCATGCGTGTACCGCTGCCGGTCATGGCGATATTGCCGAGGTGATGGTTTGCATGTTTGGGCCAACTTCAGATGAATATGGCTTCCTGCACCGTGGTACACGGGTTCGTAAAATGCATTCTTCTTACCGTTCCACTTTTCGTACTATTGGCGATACGCCTCTTGCAACTGTTACGCGCAAGGAAGTGAAACCGATAAAGCCGGAGTATAACCACCGGCGAAAAGACCGCAAAGTGACAATTCTCCCATATTTTGAAGAGAAAGTTTCTATCGTTTACTATTACCCCAACATGCAGCCCGATATCATCGACTCCCTGGTACAGAATGGTTACAAGGGAATTGTAATTGCAGGTACTGGTCTAGGGCATGTTAACAAGCCACTATACCCAGCTATCGAGCGTGCGGCTAAGGCAGGAGTGGCAATATACATGACTGTTCAAACCCTTTGGGGCTATGTGCACATGTTTGTTTACGATACAGGGCGCGATCTAATGGCCAAAGGAATTATTCCGACTGAAAATATGCTACCCGAAGTTGCTTATATAAAACTTGGCTGGGCATTGGGACAAACCTCCGATCTTGAAGAAGTAAAGCGGATTATGCTGACTCCAATCAATGATGAAATCACTGATCGTGAACCCTACAATGGTTATCTTATCTATCAGGGCGGGGTGCAGGAAGTGGAGGAATTTATCAGGAAAGTGCACAAGTAAGGGAGGTTCCAACGTGCCAGGTTCCAAGGTTCCAACGTGCCGGTTCCGAAGTGTCACCAATTACCAATCACCACATCATCACATCACCATGCCCTTAGTAAAGATTGAAATTGGTACCGGTAAATCGGTCGAATACAAAAAGGCCTTACTCAATGGTATTCATAATGCTCTTGTTGAAGCAATAAAGATTCCTGACAGCGACCGCCGGCAACGTTTGTATGAATTGGATGATGAGCATTTTGAGCGTTCAGGCCGCACAGATGACTACACCATTATTGAAATCACGATGTTCAAAGGCCGCAGCTTTGAAGCAAAAAAAGCACTGTATGCTGCAATTGTCAGGAACCTTGAAGACGATCCTGGAATTCCGGGTGCTGAGATCAGTATAGTGGTTCATGAACCTCCGCTCGAAAACTGGGGAATTCGTGGAGGAAAGCCAGTTAGTGAAGTAGATCTAGGTTTCGATATTAGTATTTGATGGTATAGGTGCCAGCCTATCCTTTAATTTGCTTTCAGGGAATATCATTTCGCAATAGTTTAAAAAGCAAGCCCCGCTGGTCGACAATTAGCTTAGGCGCACCCCATCATTACTTGCTGGCGGGGCCGTTTACCCGATTAAACCTTTATGCCAATTCTTTTTTAGAATTCAAGACTTAATTTGAGGTGTCCGCCGAGACCTTCACGAATTATTCGCATCAATGTTGAAAGACGAATGTCGCTCGCATTGTTCTCTATCCTTGAAATGTAGTTTTTTGTTGTCCCACATTTCAATGCAAGTTCTTCCTGCGTCAGGTTTTGTTGTTTCCGGGCTTCTTGAATGAAAACTCCTATTTTAAAATTTTCAAATCCCTCTTCGTATTTTTCCCTTGCCGGTGTACCCAATTTACCATATTTTTCGTCCAAATGGTCATCCCAGGATACGAGATTATTTTCTTGATTTTTCTTCATAATATTTTAGTTTTAAACGTCCGGCTTTTTCAATTTCATTTTTCGGGGTTTTATCAGTTTTTTTCCGAAACCCATTAAGCAGGATTATCAATTTTCCTTCATCGAAGAAGCAAAAAATCCGATATATGTCAGTGCCTACTCTAATTCTGATTTCAAAAAGACCTTCAGTCCCCGCAAGGTGTTTAAAAAATTTCTCAGGAACCACTCTTACTGCCCGGATAAGACCAATAACCCAATCAATTTTGTCTTGAACTTCGGGCTTTTGAGCGTAGTAGAAGTCCCAGAATTCGTTTCCGTAAACGTAAGTTGTACGTATACAATTAATAATTTACGGTACAAAGTTACCTGTTTGGACAACCAAATCCAAGTTTCTGTCAAAAATTAATAGGAATGCTGGATTTTTTTAGCATGAGGCATAACATGCCGATTGTCGTTGCTGGTCGACAATTAGTTTAGATGAACTCATCTTGTCCGCTTTTTTAAATCAGCAACGTTGAGCGCAAATGAAATTTCACTCAACCGAGCCCAACAAAGTCAGATAGCAGTTAAACATTCGCTTCTAAACTCCAGTTTCAAATTATTTATTTTCTGCGACGCGGATTGGCTGACCTAGCCTCTACTTTCGCCAATAATTCAAAACTTATGAATTGATAGTTATGGTAAAATCCATTGAAGAACTCAGCGGTAATCTTTATAGCTTATTTGACCTGGATAGAAGCAATGATGAATCCGGGTTACAAAAGCATGAACCTCTGTTCATCCCATTCGCGAATGAAAGTGTTTCAAAATTTAATGTTATGATTATCGGTAGTCGCCCGTCAAACGGCAGAACGTTATTAATCAATGAGATTTTAATTGCTAATAGTATTATCAGACCTCAGACAATATTCCGGAGAGAAAATGAGCAGACGCGTTCTTTAGCATATTTTCTGACAGAACAACCTAAGAATTACCTTAAAAAGCTGATAACAGGAATTTTAGAAACAAATCGAAAAGATATATCTAATAATATCCTGGATATAATGCCTGATGAACAACGGTTTTATCTGAACAGACTCACCTGCCATCTGATGACATGCCCATTGTTTATCGGATTAAACCTTCCTGCTGATCTAAATGATTTTAGAGAGAGCATTGAATCTGATATTCAGAAGTGTAAACCTGAATTTATCTTCATTGATGGCATTGAACACCTGGCTCCTTTTGAAAGGAATGACTTTGAAGATGGTGGAGCAAGCAATATAGATCCCTTCCTACGAATTTGCGTGGAGATTAGTGAAAGGCACTCAATTCCATTTATAATTTCCCGGCTTTTAACACCTCGGAATGAGCGGGCTTTTGACATGTTTAGACCAACATTTGCAGATTTTAACTCATGTACTATTGATTCTGATTGTGATATTGTATTTTCAGTAGTAAGAACAGCCTACTATAATAATTTCAATGAACCTGAGCCAATAAACGATACTACTGTTCAGTTTATCATCCACAGGGATAGAAC
>CAZEDO010000104.1:0-12869 GCA_964511085.1 uncultured Lentimicrobiaceae bacterium | reverse complement strand
ACATACTCAATCCTTTCAATATAATGTTGGTTAATATGCCTTCCGCGCCCGTTAACAAACACATGCGAATTTAGCAGGTTTCCGTCTTCATCAAATGTACGCTCCACGCGGTGATTCAATTCCTCATTTGCACTATGTTCCTCCCGCATAAGTGCCAGCCCTTTTTCATCATAGGAAGTGTGTGAGGTGTTTGTCCCAGCCTGGGTTTCTTCGGAGATATCGGTCAGTTGATCCTTCTCATCATATATATAAGTAAATCGGGCAATCAGTTTGTTAGAATCACTATATTGTTTTATCACTTCAATCAATCCTTTATCACTATAGATAGTAACTTTTCGCCCACCCATGTCACTAGCCGGCCATTCTGAACTTTCTTCAATGTTTCCTTCTTCGTTGTAAACTACATTAGTTTCTCCCGTGAGTTTGTCCTCTTCATCAAATTCCTGCACTTTTACTAAATGACCTTCTTCAAAAATGTATTCTTCCCTCTTTTCTGTCCAGCCGGTATCATCTCCATAAATCTTTTCTACCAAATGCCCTGCTTCATCATAGCGATAAGTAATAAAATCCCGGGTTCCATCCTGATAATGTTTTATTTCCTTGGCTGGCCTGCTTTTTCCATCATATTCCATAGTACGCCTCTCCGCTATTTCGCCATCCGGATCAAATAAAACTTCTTCCAGAAGTTTGCCTTCGGCAGAAAATTCATTAACAACCCTGTCCTCAATAGTTCCATCAGGAAAGTATTGAATATGTTCCAAAACACTGCCCTTGGCGTCATACTTCACCTGTTGTATCAGGATTTCGGTTCCTTCGCTTTCAGAAGTTTCTTCTGATCCTAATTCCTTGCGGAATGTCATTGCTGACTTAATTTGTTTCTTCATTGAATATTCTATTTATTAACGTTATTATGATCTGGAACTTAACATGAGCTTGTATTCCCGAATATTACCGGCTTCCATCAGGGAAAATTTCAGGTTTTTGATAGTCGGGATTTGTAATGAATGTATTGTCGCTGAAAGTTAACAAGAAAGCTTTAAGATCAGCCTTTTCGCCAGGTGTCAGCTGAATACCGCCATTGTTCGCGTGATGCATTAAAGGATTAATATATGGGGATTTTACAAGTTGATGCGAATAAAAGTTAATAACATCATCGAGAGTAGCAAAGCGGCCATCGTGCATATATGGCCCTGTGAATTCAATATTCCGTAAAGTTGGTGCAACGTATGCACCATTGTCTTTTGGATCCCCGGTAACGGCGTAGCGGTCGCGTGTATCAGTGAATACTGAATCTTTTCCATTGTTATAAAAAAGGTTTGTTGTAAACAGTGGATTGCCCGACCCTCCATGGCAATGAAAACAATCGGCACCGTTTTCAGTTGTAAACAGGACATACCCGCTAAGTTCCTGATCGGTCAGTTGCTCCTCGCCTCTGAGGTAACGATCAAATTTACAATTAGATGAAACAAGAGTCCTGACAAATTGTGCAATGGCACGGCCAATATTGCGCATGGTAACTGTACGCGAACCAAATGCCTTTTCGAAAAGTTCGGGATAACCTGGTATCTTTTGGAAAAGATTCTTTGTGAGAGTTGAATCGCCACGCATCTCATGGGGAGCTACAAGGCCAATATATACCAAATCCTCAATATTGCGGTGGCTGGCATCCGGATTACTTCCGGATATAGAGCCATTCCATAAGTATCCGTTCGCGTTCCAAACCAGATTCACAAGAGGCAACATAACATGAGGTGTATGAATTCCTGTAATTCCAAAAGGAAATCCACCAATATATTTAGGATGGTCGATACCACATTCAAAAGCACGTGCCTGAAGATGGCAAGTGGCACATGTCATCATGGAATCAGGATCAGTGCGTCCTGAAAGCCTTGTATCATAAAACAAGTAGCGCCCAAGAGCAACACCCTCCTTTGTGAGTGGATTGTCAGCCGGTATATTTAGCTTGGTAGGGAAAAACCTGGGTATTACGAGGGTATATGGTTCCGCAATAGCAACCGTTTTGGAATCCTTCTTACAGGAAGATGCAGATAAACAAGCCAAACCCATTACTAATGAAAGAATGCGTATTAAAATCTTCCGGAAAAATATACTTTTCATTTCAAAATGGTTCTGGTTGAACTCCTAGTTATTTGACCATTTACAACTAAAGGCATCAGCTCCATTTTCGCATGCCATGTGCATAGCTCCCTGATTCTGCATTATCGACCCGCCAATTGTATTCCAGTCCCACAGAATTGGCGTTTCGAACCAACTTGCAATATCCATGTTTAGTAAAAGTTTTTGATCTGCATCAGAAGTAAGATTTGCTCCTGAGTTTGGAACATTGACTGTAAAATAGTTTTGAACGAAACCCATTCCTTCCATCATACCAATCCCTATGTGAAAATTAAAAAGCATGAGCTCATCAAGAGTATCCACCCACTGCCCGTTCATCTTTAAATAATGATAACCACCTCCCATCGGATCAGGCCAGAACATATCGCGCTGCGGGGGATTTAAAAATAACCCGGTTTTATTCTTCGCTTCATTAATCCCAAAAGTGAAGGATACCGAAGTATAATTACCTGTAGGGATCTGCTGGCCTATATTCCAACTTAATGTACCGGGAATATCTATATCCACATAATGAATACCATTATCCGTAATTATTGCCACATTTTCACCATCTGACTTATGTAAAATAACCTCTGAAATAAAATATTGCAGATCATTCACTTCATAGTGGTTTCCAGCGGCATTGACATATTTCAGGCTATCTTGAATAAAAGCCTTGTTCCCGACTGAATGAGAAAATCCGATATTCAAAGTTGTAGTCTTATTTTCTTTGCGGCATGCAGCAAAGCTAATTGAAAGTATTAAAACTGCTATAGAAGCATAGTTCTTATATTGAGTCATCTTAGCTCATATTTTCTCCAAAATTATTGAAATAAGCGATCGGAAAACGTTAATTTCTAATATTTGAAATCGCGCTTGCTATGAAAGCACTTTATATTCAAGTTGAAATTACATATCTTTGCCAACTATTGTAACAACAGTAATTAACTGTAATATTTTGCTCTTATGTCTGGCAAGGCAAAGTTTAAGCACCTTACATGACAAATTTTATACGCTTTATACTATTCCTGAATCATGAAATTAAATATTGGTGACAAAGTCCGGTTCCTAAACGAAAATGGCGGAGGCGTAGTTACCCGGATAATAAACACCAATCTGGTAAGCGTTGCTATAGAAGATGGTTTTGATATACCTACACTTGCAAGCAATCTCATCAGGATAGAGGCTATGAACGGACCTTCGTCTTTGTTTGACAAGAATTATGAGATTGAACTTCCGGTTCCGGATCCAAAACTTGATGTTTACAGCGAGAACCAGCAGAGCAAACTCAGGCCGGCAAGGCAGGAAATGACCCATCCGCAAGGGCTTTACCTGGCTTTTATTCCGCATGATCAAAAATGGCTGATTACAGGGGTTGTCGATATTTATATTATCAATAACAGCGATTATTCTGTCCTTTATAGTTTCAACCTGCGCGGTTCTGCCGGAAATTACAGTGGAATTGATTTTGCTTCAATTGAACCTAATACCAAAGCGCTGATAGAATCCATTTCCCGCGAAGATTTAGAATCATGGTCAGAAGGTGTAATTCAGGCCTTGTTTCACAAAGATGAAACAGATAAGATTTTGAAGCCCGTTAATGAATCCTTTAAAGTTAAGCCAGTCAAATTTTACAAGGAAGAAAGCTATATCGATAGTTCTATTATCGATGGTAAGGCTATTATGGTTTCGCTCTGCGAGATATCCGCCAATTCTTCACCAATTCTGGATGCCGATTACGGAAAAAATACAACTATAGAAACCAATGCCAGTTATTCCAAACCACTTTCCACTGTTGTGCTGATTGACAAACACAGAGTGGCCGGACGAGAAGCCGAAGTAGATTTGCATATATCTGCTCTTCGTGACAATTATGAAGGCTTATCAAATCATGAAATCCTGCAGATACAAGTTAGCTACTTCGACCGAAGCCTGGAAAGTGCTATCCTTAATAATTACGCAAAAGTTATTTACATTCACGGGATTGGCAATGGAATCCTCAAAGCCTCGCTAATCAACAAGCTGAAGGAATACGAGGACATCGAATTCCGCAACGCAGCCTTCGCCAGATATGGTAATGGTGCAATCGAAATTATAATTCACAAGAACCGCTAACTGCATCCATCCCGCATCTTTAAAGCCTAAAGAACTTCTTAATTATTGCAGATTCATCAAAAAAACAGAAGATCAACTCTCCTTATCTTTTTTGATTGAACTTCTGGTTTCTATACTAGCAAAGGCTGACAGATAAAAATCGTTAAAAAGCTTTACCTTTGCTGCCGAACAGTTATCCGTTCTATCGCTGGATGGCAACATACAGAGGAAAGTCAGGGCAACGCAGGGCACCATACTTCTTAACGGGAAGGTTCCGGGACGCCGGAAACAGCAAGTGCCACAGAAAATTACCGCTTACCACAGCGCAAACTGTGAAGCAAGGGTGAAAACGTGAGGTAAGAGCTCACGCATGCGGCTGGCGACGGCAGCATGGGGTAAACCTTATGGGTTGAAAGGCTAAATATACCGGGATTCCGGAGTAATCCGGAATGAGGGCTGCCCGCCCGATCCCGGGGGGTAAGTCGTTAGAGCCCGCCAGCGATGACGGGCCAAGATAAATGATGGAAAAATGGGCAACCATTTACAGAACCCTGCTTACAGGATAGCTGACGTGCAAAGTCCCTCCTTTCGGGGGGATTTTGCTTTTAAATATCTACTTTTGTAAAAAACACATAGACTTATGAAAAAGTTAATTGCAGGTTTTACATCAATTATTCTCACCGCACTTTCGGTTATCATCTTTTCCGGAAGCAGTTTTGCACAAGATGTAATCCCTAATGCAAGTTTTGAGCAATGGACAGGAGGAGAACCTGATTTATGGAATACATCCAACATGATGGTATTAATAACACCATTTACAACTGTTGTGCGGGAAACCAATAATCCTCAAAGCGGCACCGCCTGTGCCAGGCTGCAAACCGTAACACAGATAGCTTTTCCACTACCAACACCAATTTCCATTCCTGGCATGATGACACTTGGAGAACTCAGCATTGATTATGTAAACCAAACAGCCAGCATAACAGGAGGCACTCCTTTTACTGGAGTCCCTCAATCTCTAACTGGCTTTTTTAAGTACCTCCCTACCACATCGGACAATTGCTTTTTGGGATTCGGCCTTTTCCGGTGGAATAACGGGACTCGCGATACCATAGGCTATGCATATAAAACTGTTAGCGACACCACAAATGATTGGACCGCTTTTGAAGTTCCTCTCGATTACCAGATTTGGGAAACCCCGGACACTATGAATGTTGTATTTCTGGCTTCCAATGCCCTTGATGGCCTCCCCCATGGTGGCACAAAACTATGGGTTGACAACCTTTCTCTTGTTTACGGCGCAGTAAGTATAGAAGGTATATCTTTCCCAGACGAATTTAAACTTTATGCCGATGGGCAGAAACGCCTGCTTATAATTCATCCTGATTTGAATCAACTTGAAATGGCAGGTTTTGAAATATATGATATGGCAGGACACTTGTGTATCCGGCAAAACAGTTCTGTACAGAATACAGATTTAACTATAAATATAGAAGAACTTGCCCCTGGCACTTACGTTTTTCGGGCTAATATTCCCGGAAAAAAGCCTTTCGCCAATAAATTCACTATTCTGTATTAACCCGTATGAGCTCATATCCCATTAGCTTGATTTCCGAAATGCTAACTCTTTTTGTTACAGCAAGAAAGAATCTTCATTTCAGGTAACAACGGATTCGGGAAAATAAGTTGCCTGCTTCCACGTTAAGTTGTTAAAAAATTCCTGTTGATAAGTAGTGTTCCGTTGCATGACATCAGGCAACAGAATGCCTTAATTTTACTCCTTTCAGCTACTTACTATGAAAAGATACAAATTAGCGCTATTTGCTATTATAACAGCAACCTATACTCTTATTACGCCTGTTTTCGCACAGCAGACTGCAGTTTACACGCAACCTACATCCGATTTTAAAAATGCAGCCGATCTGCTTGCCAAAGAAAAATATGGAGCAGCATTGGTAATTTATGAACGCCTTTCCCTCACCCCGGCAGATGAAAACCAGGGGATTCGCTCTGCATCTGCTTACTTCACTGCGTTGTGTGCTGCAAAACTTTTTCATGATAATGCAATGTACAGGATGGCCAAATTCATCAGTGATTATCCTGAAAGCTCCAATCTGAATGCTGCAAACTATGAACTTGCCAAGCTGCAGTATAATGCCAAAGCTTTTAAAGATGCTATTGTATCGTTTAATAAGGTTGATGTATATGAACTTACTGCCGACGAACTTGCTGAGTTCCATTTCAAACTCGGCTATTGCTACCTCAAATCCGATAACCTGGATAAAGCAAAAGGGGATTTTTATGAAGTGAAGGATAAGGAGAATAAATATTCAGCCCCTGCAACGTATTACTTTGCTCATATAGCCTTTATCCAGAAAAATTACGAAACGGCTCTGAAACATTTCCAGAAACTCACAAAAAACGAGACTTTCAAGAACGTTGTTCCTTACTACATTGCCCGTATCTACTCATTCCAGGGCAAATACGAAGAATTACCTGGTATTGCAATTCCACTACTGTCGGATGATAAATCCAAGCGTTCGGCTGACCTTAGCCGCCTCATTGGCGATGCTTATTACCGCACAGGGAAGTACACCGATGCAATCCCTTTTCTCGAAAAATCAGCAGACCCAAAACAGGGAAGTATTTCGACCACCGATGCATATGAACTGGCTTTCTCGTATTACCGGACAAGCCAGTATGAGAAAGCGATTAAGTATTTCCAGGCTGCAGCTACCAAAGAGGATTCGCTATCGCAAAGTGCCTATTATCACCTTAGTGATTGCTTTATCCGCACAAATCAAAAAACTTTTGCGAGTAATGCATTTCTATCCGCATACAAGATTGGAGCTGATAAGTTAATTACAGAAGATGCGCTTTTCAATTACGCAAAACTTTCAATCGAACTATCTTATAATCCTTACAACGAAGCGATAAAAGCGCTTCAGAAATATCTGACTGATTATCCTTCATCGCCTCGTGCTGACGAAGCTTACGGTTATCTTACTGATCTTTTCCTTATTACGAAGAACTATAAAGAAGCCCTTTCTTCTATCGAAAAAATCAAATCCAGGAATGGCGATATGAACAGGGCATATCAGAAAATAGCTTATTACCGGGGTATTGAGCTATTCAACGTTAATGATATGGCTGGAGCAAACACAATGCTCACAAAAGCAGCAAGCGATAATTCCGACAAAGCAATTTCTGCCAGTGCGCTTTATTGGATTGGGGAATCCTATTACCGCCAGGGGAAATTTGACAACGCTGCCGCGCAATACAACAAATTCCTTTTAAGCCCTGGAGCTATCGGGTTGCCATTCTTCATCACGGCAAATTACAATTTAGGCTATTGCTACTTCAAACAAAAAAATTACGACAAGGCTTCGCTGGCCTTTCGCAAATTTATAGCCGATAAAAAGGCAGATGCTAAACTTCTGGCAGATGCTAAATTGCGCCTGGGAGATGCCTACTATATGGATAAGCAATATGCCGACGCTATCGACTATTATCAGCAGGCGATTGAAAGTAGTTCCACAGATGCCGACTATGCACTATTCCAGGTTGCCATGTGCAACGGAGTTTCCGGAGACCCTAATAAAAAGATAACCGAACTTCAGAAACTGCTTAAACAATATCCCCGGTCCGCTTACCTCGATGATGCCATGTATGAGATGGGTGTTACCTATCTTGTGATAAACAAGGAAAAGGAGGCGCTGGCAAATTTCCAGCGGATTGTCAAAGATTTTCCAAAGAGTATCTTCGTTAAACGATCCATTCTAAAGACTGGCCTCATCTATTTTAATCAGGATAAAAATGAATCAGCACTTGCCATACTTCAGAAAGTTGTAAGCGATTATCCCGGCACTCCCGAATCGAAAGAAGCGCTTGCCAGCATCCGTAGTATTTACGTTGAGATGAACGAAGTTGACAATTACCTGAAATATGTAAAAGATGTTCCTTTTGCCGATGTATCGCAATCAGAGCAGGATTCACTTACGTATATAGCCGCCGAAAACCTTTACATGAAAGGTGATTGCGATAAAGCCTCCCCTGGATTTAATACATATATCAGCAAATATAAGGATGGTGCCTTTTCTATTAATGCCAATTTCTACAGGGCTGAATGCGACTATAAAGCCGGGCGTAACGAGCAGGCTCTTACAGGCTATAATTACGTTTTGCTGCAGCCACGCTCGCGTTTTACAGAAAGTGCAGCCCTCAAAGCAGCAAGGATAAGCTTTGGACAATCCAATTATGAAACAGCACTTGATAGTTATATAAAGTTAGAAGAAGTTGCTGAAATGCCATCCAACACAAGCGAAGCTCTTATCGGACAGATGCGCTGCAATTATCAATTGACCAGATACGGGCTTGCATTACAATCCTCTCAAAAGTTGCTGCTTTCAGAAAAACTACCATCAGACCTGGCATCTGAAGCACATATTACCGCTGCTAAATCAGCACTTGCTTTAAAGAATAATGATTTAGCCAGAAAAGAATTTGAAGAAACCGTGAAACTCTCTCAAGGCGATGCAGGAGCAGAAGCCAAATACAACCTTGCATTTATGGAATTTGATAATTCTGATCTGGGGTCAGCAGAAAAATCACTCCTTGCACTATCCAAAGATTACGCTTCGTCGGACTATTGGGTAGCTAAAGGCTTCATTCTACTTGCCGATGTTTATCTGAAGAAAGGAAATTCTTTTCAGGCCAAACAAACCCTGCAAAGCATTATTGATAATTATGAAGGTGATGACCTGAAGGAACAGGCTCAAAGTAAACTTACGTCAATAATCCAGTCGGAGCCTAAGCCTGCCGTTACTATTCCTGAAAGCGATACTGAATAATATTTCAACACAAATTAAGAACCGCTAATTCATCTGATGATGCCAAGATATAATCAGCAAATAACATTTACTTTATCGGCAGTTTATTGCCTGTTAAGCCTGCTGCTGCCGGATATAGCCTTTTCACAGGTAATAAAATATAACGAAGAAGTTACAGTAGTGGCTCCTTACGAGCCCGTTATTCCTGAAGCGTTTAAAATAAACCAAAACCCTAAGACCGGCGATTCTGATTTCCAGATCCCAAAACTCAACTATTCTATCCAGCCAAAGCCGTTGGAAATTAAACTTAACATGGATCCAATTTCGCCTGTTAAGATGGTATCTGAGCCTCTAACCAAACTTTACCGGAATTATTTGAGGGTAGGAATGGGAACATACACAACTCCATATGCCGAATTTTTTGCAAACACTATACGTTCCAAAGATCACTCCATTGGCGTGCATATTAAGCATCTGTCGTCAGCAGGCAAACTTGAGGGCTATGCGCCCAGTGGTTCAAGTTCAAATGAAGCTGACATCAACGGTAAAAAAATCACTGATACACATACTTTAGCGGGTAACATTTTCTACCAGCGCTATGTGGTTCATCACTATGGTTTTAAAACAGCTGATTTTGACACTCTGCCTGATAAGAAGGATCTCCGTCAGCGATTTGAAATTGCCGGCGCCAGGGCTCAGTATTCCAGCAATTATTTAAGAAATGACAAACTCAATCATGACCTTCAACTTTCCTATTATCATCTGAACGACCATTTTGATGCAAAGGAAGACCATTTTAAGTTTAACGTTGATATTGATAAAGAGTTCAAATTTTTCGACATTACTGACAAGCAACAGGCAGGTCTGGAAACCAGTATCGGATATTTTAAACAGCAGGATTCCGGTAGCCGCATCGAAAGTACGCTTATCGGGCTCAAACCCTTTATAAGTACTAATTTTAATGAATATAGTTTTTACGCCGGCTTTAACATTCAGGTGTCGGCCGATACAGTAACCAAGATGCATATATATCCGCTAGCTGAAGTAAAACTCCGTATCATACCAGACGCACTGGAAGCCTACGTAGGTATCTGCGGCTATATGAACCGACAGAATTACAGAGATTTGTCTGGTGAAAATCCATTTATTGCTTCCAAACTTAAGATGGATTACAGCTATGAAAAATTTAAGTTTTACGGTGGTATAACCAGTAATATTGGCCGTAACCTCGACTTTTCTGCAGGCGTTTCAACATCTGATTGGGAGAATCTACCTTTCTTCGTAAATGATACCACATCGCTACTGGCCAATAAATTTAATATTGAATACGACGATGGCACTATGGTGCGGCTTACCGCGGATGCATCTTTCCGTACATCCGACAAAGTTAAGTTGACAGTCCACGGGGCTTATCAATCGTATAGCCTTAAACATGAAATTAAAGCATGGCATAAGCCGGCATTAAATGCAGGCTTCACCGGGCGTTATAACATTGAAGAAAAAATTGTTGTTACCGGCGATATAACCTGGAACGGAAAATCCTTTGCCCGGGACTTAATCCCTTTGTCGGACAGGATTCATTCGCAACCTTTCAAAGCTAAGGAATTAAAAGGCTATACTGATCTTAGCCTCGGTATGGAATACCGCTATACAAAGTTGCTTTCAGCCTTCCTAAACTTCAACAATATCGGCAATGTGCGCTACTTCCACTGGAATAATTATCCTTCGCAGCGTTTCAACTTTATGGGAGGGATAACTTTTGCATTCTAAGCTCTTTTAACTGCCAGGCTGAAAGGATGTCCAACATCCTGATTTTATTTCACTTATACTCTCCATTTTTATCTCAGAAATGTTGATAAATTAACATGTTTTGGGATTTAAAATCCAAGGAAGTTACGTCTGAAATACTTACCTTTGCATAAATCCTAAAAAGACTAGTACAATACTGATTATGAGTGATATAGAGAAAAAGAAAAAAGCTGCCGGAACATATACTGCAGATAACATCCAGGTACTCGAAGGGCTTGAGGCTGTTCGTAAACGCCCATCAATGTACATTGGCGACACCAGCTCGCGCGGACTGCACCACCTGGTTTACGAAGTTATCGACAATTCCATTGACGAAGCGCTTGCCGGACATTGTAACACGATTAACACTACCATCCACCCTGACAATTCCATCACCGTTCTAGATAATGGGCGTGGAATCCCGACAGGCATTATGGAAAAAGAGCAGAAATCGGCGCTCGAAGTGGTAATGACAGTTCTGCACGCCGGTGGAAAATTCGACAAAGGCTCATATAAAGTTTCCGGAGGATTGCACGGCGTAGGTGTTTCATGCGTAAATGCGCTGTCAACCCACCTCACAGTTACCGTTTACCGTGAAGGGAAGATATTTGAACAGGAATTTGAAATAGGCAAACCATTGTACGACTGCAGAGTAATAGGCGAATCGGACAGAACCGGTACGCAGGTGAGCTTTATCCCTGACGCCACAATATTTACACACACCGTTTTCGATTTCGAAATACTTGCTTCGCGCTGCCGCGAATTGGCTTTTCTCAACAAAGGAATCACGCTCACTATCACTGACGAACGCGAAAAAGACGATAACGGTGATTACGTATCTCAGACTTTCTTCTCTACCAAAGGGCTCAGCGATTTTATCGAATACCTCGACGAAACCCGCGAAAAACTTATGCCTGAGCCAATCTGTATCGAAGGAGAGAAGAATCAGATTCCCGTGGAGATAGCAATGCAGTACAACACATCATTCTCCGAAAATATTCATTCCTACGTTAACAATATTAATACCCACGAAGGTGGCACGCACCTTTCAGGTTTCCGAAGGGGGCTTACCCGGACGCTGAAGAGCTATGCCGAAAAATCGGGTATGCTCGATAAAATCAAATTCGATATTAGCGGCGACGACTTCCGCGAAGGCCTTACCGCCATTATTAACGTGAAAGTGCAGGAGCCACAGTTTGAAGGACAGACGAAAACCAAACTCGGCAATACCGAAGTTATGGGCGCAGTTGATACGCTTGTAAGCGAACTCCTCAACTATTACCTGGAAGAACATCCCCGCGAAGCACGCACTATTGTGAACAAGGTTATTCTTGCCGCCACAGCCCGCCATGCTGCGCGTAAGGCACGCGAGCTGGTTCAACGCAAGAACGTGCTTTCCGGCTCCGGGTTACCCGGCAAACTAAGCGATTGCTCCGAACGCGATCCGGCACTTTGCGAATTATACCTCGTGGAGGGCGATTCCGCAGGTGGCACAGCCAAACAGGGCCGCGACCGCAAATTCCAGGCCATCCTGCCGCTGCGCGGAAAGATCCTTAACGTGGAAAAAGCCATGCAACACAGGATTTACGAAAGCGAGGAAATCAAGAACATGTTCACCGCGCTGGGCGTACACATCGGCACTGATGAGGATTCAAAAGCCCTGAACATGGATAAGCTCCGCTACCATAAAATAGTCATCATGACGGATGCCGACGTGGACGGTAGCCACATTGCCACTCTAATCCTCACTTTCTTCTTCCGTTATATGAAGGAACTGATAGAAAACGGCTACGTCTATATTGCCACTCCTCCCCTCTACCTCATCAAAAAAGGGAACCAGGAAAAATACTGCTGGGACGAGGATGCACGCAAAGCGTATATTGAGGAAATATCCAGGGACGGATCGGAAAAAGGAATACACATCCAGCGCTACAAAGGTCTTGGTGAAATGAACGCCGAACAGTTGTGGCTCACTACCATGAACCCGAAATTCCGTACGTTACGCCAGGTTACCATTGATAATGGAACCGAAGCCGACCGCAT
>CAZEDO010000103.1:0-12955 GCA_964511085.1 uncultured Lentimicrobiaceae bacterium | reverse complement strand
GGCCAGGGCTTCTTTGTACAGGTTACGGATGGCTCAGCAGCAGGATCTTTAAATATGGACAACACGGTTAAGGTGCATGCTACTGCCCCGTTCTATAAAAGCTCTGTGAACAACCTGCTAAGGTTGCAGGTATCAGGCAACGATAATATTGACGAAACCGTTATAAGATTCCTCCCGGATGCTACCACAGCTTATGATGGGAATTATGATGCCTACAAACTTTTTGGTGATGACGCCAATGCTGTTCAAATATATAGTGTAAGCGGAGATGAACTGGCTATCAATGCCCTTCCCGAAACCACGAATGTACAGGTAGGAATGCGCGCCGGCACCAGCGGGATATATACTATAGCAGCAACCGAAATCAAAGACTTTTCCGAAGTAGCTCTTGAAGACACCAAAACCGGAGTATTTACTGATCTGTTGAACAATTCATATTCTTTCAGTTTTGTTCCCGGCGAAAACGAGCAACGGTTTATTCTGCACTTTGGCCCGCTTTCAGTTAACGAAACTGAAAGCCCGGTAGCAGGTATTTACTCAAATCAGGGCATTGTATATGTAGAATTGAAAGACAATGCGAAAAGTAGTATTTATATCTATACTATTACCGGTCAGCTTGTTGCAAAGGCATCTGCAAATCAGGGAATTAATAAAATTAACCTGGCAAATACGGGGAATTATATTGTAAAAGTGGTTACTGACAAGAATAGTATGGTGAAGAAGGTGTTTGTTCAATAGTAAAAAAGGGACAGGGGACGGAATAAACAAATTTCTAATTTCTAATTTCTAATTTCTAATTTCTAATTTCTAATTTCTAATTTCTAATGCCTGTTGCCCAATGCCTATTGCCTTGAAGTTTAACTCAATTAAATAAGTATATAAATCAAAAAAATATGAAAATAAATATCAGAATTACAGTCATAGCAGCTCTCTTAGTCGTTGCTCCATTGCTTATGTTAGCGCAGGCCCCTCCACATCCTAATGGCGGTGTTGCACCTGGAACCGGCAATGGCCCGGTAGGCGGTGGCGCACCGATTGGCAGTGGTGTGGTCATTTTGCTGGCGATGGGAGCATCCTATGGTGCATACAAATTATATCAGATGCGTTCAACTGTTTCTGAACTAAAGTAGAGAAACAGAATTACCCGGAATAGATGTAGTTAAATACCAACCCTTTGAACAAAATGTTAGAGGGTGTAGAATTTTTTCTAACAAATAAAGAACAACATCTTCATTTTAAAATTCTTAATCAAATAATGCAAAAGGGAAATAAAAATAGTATCGAAGCCAAAGAAGAAGTCAGTTCTGAAAATTCAGATAATGTCGCAGAAAACAAGGAATATATAAAACGGCTCAGGCTACAGCGGTTGGTCTTAAACAAAATTGTGAGTTCTGATATAAATCAAGGCACTACAACTAGTTTGATCGATACGGAAAGCACCGATTCAAATAACTAATTTACAACAACAAGATATCTATGAAAAAAAATCAAAAATTTACAGTATTATTAAGTGCCTTAATGGTTTTTTCCATAAGCAATAGAATATCCTATGCTCAAACCTGGGAACCAACAAATGGACCCATGGGAGGAGGAATTTCCTGCATTGCCCAAAGTGGTTCCTACCTTTTTGCTGGAACCGGCGGATCAGGAATATATGGTAACGGAGCATACCGTTCAGCAGATAATGGCACAACATGGACAATTGCTGCCGGATTGCCCAATTTGCATGCTCTTGTGGTAAGCGGATCCTATGTGGTTGCTTCAGCAGGCGGCGGCATATACCGCTCCTCCAATAATGGTGATACCTGGACACCTTGTAGCTATTCAGGAACTGATGTACCTGCTGTATTGATCTCAAATGGTACATCTTTATTTGCAGGAGGTTACGCAGGTTTGTACACTTCAATTGACAACGGGCTTACATGGACTGTCAGCACTGCTGCTTTTCCGGGGTTAACAGCTCCAAATGTTCCGAATATTCAGTCAATGGCGGTTTGTGGAAGCTATCTTTATTTAGGAACAAGTCAACAGGGGATTTTCCGTTCTGCCAATAATGGTGCCACGTGGACAGCCATAAATGCAGGGATTGTTACTAACCCTTTGCAACTGGCATATTATACTTTCGCCAATCTTGTTGTAAGTGGAACGGATGTTTTTGCAGGAGCAATAGGGCAGGGTGTTTATCGTCTGATCAATAATGGTACAACCTGGACAACTCAAAGTGGCGGTTTAACAGCAGAAGCCAAAAATGTGCTTACAATGGCCATAAAAGATAACATTCTCTATTGTGGCGGTAATGATGGGCTTTGGGGTTCCTCCACCAGTGGCACCTTAAGTTGGACACAAATAAAAGCAGGGGACCAATTTCGTAAACTTTTTGTAAGCGGCGCCTCTCTTTATACCGGGCTAGGCTCCAAGGGAGTCTATCTTTCTAACGATAACGGTATCACCTGGACATCAAAAAACCAGGGAATACAAGGTTTAAGTACCAGGAAAATTATTAAGGGGAATGGATCTGAAATATTGGCAGCAACATACGAAGGCATGCTCTACAGCTCTGTGGATGAAGGTGCAAACTGGACCGTAGGTAACATTCATGCTGAAACAGGACCATGCCTGCATGGAACAACCCTATTTGCAGATGCTTATGGTGATCTGTATCGTTCAATTGATAACGGAGCATCATGGCAAAAACTTCCACAATTTTATGATTTAACATGGGGAGTTGCCTATTCCTTTTATTCAAAAGGTGATACTATTTTCGTAGGTGGTGCATTTTACAATGGTGTTTGTTATTCAACAGATAATGGCGATACCTGGAATGAAACTTCAGGAATTTGGAATTTGAACCCGAATGGTGGCGCACCAACTGTCATTTCATTCACATCCATCGCAACGACCATGTATGCTGGAACCATTAACGGAGTTTTTAAATCAGAGGATAATGGCATAACCTGGGTTACCTGCTATCCTGCTATGGCCAATATTCCGATTTCCTCTGTTGTTTATAACGGAACATATCTTTTTGCATCAACCAGTAATTTTTATGAAGACCCCAACTTGTCCGCAATTGGAATTTATCGGTCTGGAGATAATGGCATAAGTTGGGAACACGTAAATGTCGGGTTAGGCAGTTTAGAAATAAAAACATTAATAGCCGATGGAACAGATTTGTATGCAGGGACGGCAGCCGGTATCTTCAAATCAACCGATAATGGAGATAGCTGGGTAGCATTTAATGAAGGCTTCCCTTCAATAGTCAATGCTAATTCACTATATATAGAAGGCAATTATATTTATGCTGATAACTGGACCGTGACTACTCCTGTCTATAAGCGCGCATTGTCAGGCAATGCCCCCGATCTGCCAGACGCAATTGTTGGTTCTTCAACTCCATGCAGACTTTCATCTCAAATATACAGTGTTACCAATGTGCCTGGTGTAACGTATGCATGGCAATTCCCTTCCGGCTGGGTTATAACTGCCGGAGGAACAACCAGTTCAGTCACTGTAACTGTTGGAACAAATACAGGAATTGTGCTTGTAACCCCAACAAATGGCTGGGGAAGTGGCCCGGCACAATTTCTCATTGTTTCTCAAACACTAACAACGCCTAATCAACCGGCAGCAATAACTGGTTCGGCTACTCCGCTTGAAGGAAGCATCCAGAACTACTCTGTCACGAACGTAGCCGGTGTTTCCTATGCATGGACTTTCCCAACAGGATGGGTTCAGACAGGTGGTGGCACTACTAACGTTGTAACAGTAATTGTTGGCAGTGGTTCAGGTAACATTACGGTAACCCCATCAACAGCATGTGGAAACGGGACAGCACGTACTAAAGCTGTTGTAACAGCTCCGGCCAGTAAAATATTAAACCTTACATCGGTATTTCCCGAAGGCCTGTATGCAGGCGGCGGCACTTTGAACCAGGCCTTTGACGAAAATGGCCCACACTGGCCAGCCGGCGTTGCCGATCATATTACGGTTGAGTTGCACAATGCTGCCAGCTATGGTACAATCGCTTATTCAGCCGATGTGGCACTAAGTACAACCGGAGCAGCTACTTTAACAGTACCAGCAGACAGAAACGGATCATACTACATCACCATCAAGCACCGCAACAGCCTTGTTACTGTGAGTGCAACTCCTGTATCATTTGCAGGCAGCACTGCCAACCATTCATTTGGCACACCATCAGGCGTTTGGGGTGGAAACCTCCTGTTGATGGGTGATTTGGGTTATGCAATTTATGGTGGCGATGTAAACCAGGATAATATTGTTGACGGCGGTGACATGTCAATTGTTGAAAACGATGCAAATAGTGCCGCTTCAGGTTATCTTACTGATGATTGCAACGGAGATGGTATTATTGATGGCGGCGACATGTCGGTTGTTGAAAACGATGCAGCTTTGGCTGCCGGCGCTCAAACCCCTTAATTAATACTGAGTATTAGTTGCTGAGCGGATGTTACTGAACTGCGCCGAAGTAAGCCGAAGCAAATTTGAATGTATTTAAAAATTGGTTAGGTTAAATAGTTTGATTCAACGGTTCCAACTTAGGTGTTGGAGCCGTTTTGTTTTTTGTTGGTATACAACAATAGAAAACCATTGTTTACATTTGTATTGAAACTGAGAATAAAATGGTAGTTAACAGGAGTCTATTATAACTTCCCACCCAATTCAAACCTCAATGAAATCAAGGCTTTCTGTATTTATTTTAATCCTTATCCTTTTCTGTTATCAGATGGTTGTTGCCCAGGACTTGACAAAAACAGATAGTTTGGATTCAGCTTTAAAAAAGATCAAAAGTCCGAACGAAAAGGTAGATGCAATCCTGGAATTTCTCGAAAAACCGGATAATCAGTATATGGAAGATTCCATTGGTCTTAATCTTGCTCAAAGAGCCCTTGTAATTGCCCAGCAGACCAATTACGCAGAAGGTAAGGTTAATGCAATGTTAAAATTAGGAAACTATTATTTCAGAAGTAGTGATTATAAAAAGGCAATGGAGTTTGCTCAGAAGTCAAAGGAACTGGCCGAAGACTTGAATTATGATAAAGAGCTGGCTAATTCTTATAATCTTATCGGAATAATCTATTCCGAACTTGGTGCTTTCGACAATAGTTCCACGTATTACTTCAAAGGATTAAATCTATTTGAAAAACTTAAAGACAAAGAAGGAATAGCGCGATCTCTGGGGAATATTGGCCTGGATTTTTATGATCAACAGGTTTATAAAAAAGCTCTTGAGTATCTCGACAACTCCTTGGCTATTGCAGTAAGTATTAATAATCAGACATTAATAAAAAAACAGTATAATAATATCGCAGATGTTTATGCCGCTCAACAGAAATATGATACTGCAATAGACTTTATGAGAAAAGCACTCATTATCGAAAATAAACTCGGTGATAAAATGGGGCAGGGTATTAGTATTAGTAATATCGGGTATATTCAGATGAATGAAGGGAATTTTAAGGAAGCCTTTCTTAGCTTTCAGCAATCTCTGGATATTGCTACTCAAATTAACAACCATTTGCATATGGCTAAATGCTACCTTAATTTTGGTTATTGTTATTATTGTGTGAAAAATACCGGAAGCAGCATTGATTATTTTAATAAAGCCTTACAGGAAGGTGAGAAAAACGGGTATTACAGAATTATAGCCCAAGCTGCAAACATGCTTAACCAAATATATACCGAAAAGCAGGATACTTTAAAGGCTTATAAATATGTGGTGTTGGAAAAACTTGCGGGGGATAGTTTGTTTGCTTTTCAGAAACAAAAACTCTCATCCAAACTTGAATTTCAATATTTATATGAGAAAAGAGATTTGAAAAGACAACTGGCTCAGCAAGCAAAAAATACATTGATGCTTATTGTAATATTCAGCCTGGTTACCGGAATGCTTATTTTAGGTTTGGTATTTTCTAGGCATCGCTTCAAGTCAAAGCTTGTTATTCTCGAAAAAGAAAAAATTACATCTGAATTGGATATCAGGGATAGGGAACTAACTGTCAATCTGATTTCATTGATTAAGAAGAATGAAATGCTTGCTGATATTTCAGGCAAACTCATGCAACTTGAACACAATGCAAAAGGAATTGAAGCAAAAGAGTCACTATCTCAAATTAGCAAGGAGTTGAGAAACAGCACGGATGATAAAATGCTGAATGAATTTTCCAAACGCTTTCAGGAAGTTCATGCCGGATTTTATGAGAAACTGCTCAAAACTTATCCAGATCTGTCGCAGAATGAATTGAAATTGTGCGCATTCCTCCGGTTGAATATGTCAACCAAAGATATTGCTGAACTAACAGGGCAGCAAATTGCGTCTATTGATACAGCAAGATACAGGTTGAGGAAAAAACTGGCACTCTCTGGTTCGGAGACAAATCTTGTGACATTCTTGTCACAAATATAGAATTCTTTAAAGCAAATGCCTCCCTTACTATACTGCAAACGGGATAAAATAATACATTATCGGCTCAAGTCCCCAACTTGCAGCAGGCAGGCAAGTCCAAAATTTCAAGTCCCAAGTCCCAAATTCCAAGTGCCAAATTTCAAGGCCGAAATCTCAATTTTATGCTTTTAGTGCCTTTAAAACCGATATTTTATTTTATTTCCAACTTGAAATTTAGAATTTGAGATATGGATTTTGGATTTTATGAGAAATATACAATTCTACCCAATCCATGGTACAATATCCTTATGGATAGGCATACACATCCAAATGGGATAGTTAAGCATTAACTTAGATTAGTCTTGTTTTTCAACTTGCTCATCTTCAGACAATTATTTTTAAAGTCTAGACGATGTTCAGATTTTATTTTATCCATGTAGCTAATTTGTCTATACCGATTATTTTTTCTGAACATAATAACAAGTGATATTTGCAATCCCGAAACAACTCTAAGAAATGCTAAAACCGAACAAACATCCGAATGAAACAGAAGATGAAACCTTTGAGGCCTTTTTGGAGAATTCCACCGAGTACGTCAAATACATTAAAAAGCTGGAACTTCAGCGATCTGTTCTAACCAAGATTATAAAAGGTGACTTAAACACAATGAATGAAACATCTGCAATTGATCCCAATATTTCTGAATCTGTATAATCCTTAAAAATAAATAATCAACCATGAAAAATAACTTATCTTTTACTTTATTGTTCAGTGCTCTGCTGGTATTTTGCATGGGCAGCGAAAAAGCTTCGGCACAATGGACTTCAACCGGACCCAACGGCGGTTATGTTAATATTCTGATAAATTCCGGAAACACAATGTATGCTTGTGGTGGCTATGGAGGTTTTTTAACAAATACGCTGTATTCCTCAATTGACAATGGCGCAACCTGGTCGCCTGTTTTAAGTGCCACTTGGCCTGGTGCTAAGGGGCTTGTAAAAATTGGAACAAGTTTGTTTGCTACCACAACTACCGGAACTTATCGTTCGGACGATAGCGGAATAACCTGGGTAAATAAAAGCACAGTAAACGGCTATTGCATCGCTTCAAACAGTACAACAATTTTTGTGGGAACGGTTGGTTCAATACTTCGCTCAACCGATAATGGCGAAACCTGGACAAGTATTCCTGTTCAGGGTGTTTTTGTACCATCGCTATTAGCTGTGGGTAATACAATTTATGCCGGCGGTATAAACTCAGGCGTAGTTCGTTCAACCGATGATGGATTGACCTTTGAAGCGTATAATGGAGGAACAGAACACATGGATTGGGCACAGATATATTCGATTGCTCAAGTTGGCCCTGATATTTATGCGGGTTCCAACGGGTATGGCATTTTTAAATTAAATACCACTACAGACGTTTGGTCTGTATGCCCTGGAACAGCAACTTATATAACGATTTCTGCAATAACCGGTGATGCTTCTGCTATAATAGCTGTTGCGAATAATGGTGTATGCGGTTCTACTGATGCCGGTGCAAACTGGACAGACGTTTCCGGAAATGGAATGGACGTTTCTACACAGAATAATGTAGGTGCTGCTGTTATGACTTCTTCAGGTATTTTTGTTGGGACGTTTGGAGGTATTTATAAAACAACTAATTCAGGAACTTCCTGGGCAAGGTCAGACGAAGGAATTCATTGTCAATCTATTAAACCGCCTTCTATTGTTTCGCTGGGAACGGATATTTTTACCGGAACTTCTTACGGCGGAGTATTTCGTTCCTCAGATTTAGGTCAAACCTGGACAAATGTGAGCAACGGACTTTCGCTGAATGAATACACAGACTACGCTACGCCAAAATTTGTGGGAGTAAATGCAACAACATTATTTTCAGGTGCTTACATGTCTTCCGATGCCGGTGCAACCTGGACGCTACACAATTCGCCCGGCAAAGTCGGCAATTTACCCTGGATAGTTCAGGATGGAGTTTTACTTACATTGGATGCAAATAATGGCATTTATCGTTCTACCGATAATGGTGCTACATGGGTATTAAATCCTCTCGGAATTGTTGGAAGTTTATGCTCAGACGGAACAACCTTATATCTTACAAATCCTCCTGTAGTTGCTATGGATCCTTTTTTATATTATTCTAATGATGCAGGTGCAACATGGATTCAAAGTACATTAAACACACCCGGATATTCAAATCCTTATGGTAATATTTATTTCACCGGAAACTCAATGCTATTCATAAGCGCACAATCCGGAATGTATGAAGGACAAGGAATTTGGCGTTCAACAAATCATGGCGTAAGTTGGACAAGAGTTCTTGCAAACTATGGTGGTACAAGATTAACTTTTGGCGAAAACGTCATGTATGTGTCAGGTGTTTATACAAATCCGAACAATGGTAACCAAACTCCTGCCATGTACAAATCGGAAAATGACGGACTAACCTGGACAAATCTTATATATCTTGAAAATTCTTTAGAAGCAACACTCACTGCAAGCGGTTCAAATGTTTTTGCGGCAACTGCAACTTATTCTTATGGTTATGTAACCGATTCTAAAATTATGATGTCATCTGACAAATGTGGTACATGGACAGATATAAGCGACGGTTGGCTTTTGAATAAAGTTCCGGTGAGTTCCATGACCATTTTAAATAACAGAATATATGCAGCAACAGCAGGTGGTTCAATCTGGCAAAGAGATATTGATGAATTAACATTACCTGCTCAACCAGGTGCAATTGCAGGCGCTGTTTCTCCTTGTGCAAATTCAACTCAAACATATTCAGTGGAAAACGTTGCCACAGTAACTTATACCTGGCAAGTGCCTGCAGACTGGACTATTCTATCAGGCCAAACAACTAACTCAATAACTGTTACAGTTGGAAGCCAATCGGGTTTTATTTCTGTAAGTCCTTCAAATACTTTTGGAATAGGTTTGTCACAAACAATTTCTGTTGCACCTTCGGTAAGCGCACCGGCACAGCCAAGTGCAATTTCAGGTTCGGCAACTCCATGCTTTGGCTCAACTTTAGATTACAGCGTTACAAATATTGCAGGTTTATCTTACAATTGGACTTTACCAAGCGATTGGACTTTAATATCGGGGCAAACCTCAAATTCTATTTCTGTAACTGTTGGAAATGAAACAGGAAATATAGAAGTGACTCCTTCAAATGCTTGTTTTGCCGGCATTCCGCAAACTTTAGCAGTTATCACAAACCAAATACCTGTTCAGCCAGGTGCAATAAGCGGTTCAACGGCGCCTGTTACCGGGACAATGGAAATATATAGTGTAACAAACACATTAGGTGTTAGTTATGAATGGACTTTGCCCGCGAACTGGATAATCATTTCAGGAAATACTACAAACTTAATTGTTGTTACGGTTGGTTCAGCATCGGGCAATATCACTTGCACTCCTTCAACCGATTGTGGTGAAGGTATTGCTCAAAGTCTAACAGTTGCAACTCAGCCAAATGGTATTAATGATTTATCTTCAAATAATTTTATTTCAGTATATCCAATTCCGAGCAATGGAATTTTTAATGCCATAATCACAAGTATTACTTCAGATATTTTTTCAATCCAGGTGTACAACACTGTTGGGAATCTGGTATATGAAAAAAACAAGGTTCCGGTCATTGGCACTGCCAAACTCACCATTGATATGCAATCAGTTCCTTCAGGAATTTACATGGTAACATTTACCAGCGGTACAAACCATGTTAACCGGAAAATGATTATTAACCGCGATTAATGCTGGCAAAAAGGCGACTTCTCATTGTCTGATAATTGAAAAGGGTCACCCGCGTGTGGCCCTTTTCCTTTTTGAGTTTGATTTGACAATGTCATTTATTAACGGATCTTAAATAAGCGATAATTTAGTTATTAACTGAAAATCAATCAAATAACGATACTTAAAAGTAATCATAAGTTTTCTTTTAAACCATTGTATATTTTTGCAACTCAATCAACTTAAATAATAACTTTAGCGTTTTTCTAAATTTTCGCGAACTGATTCAACTTTGCAATGAAACCAAGGTGGACCTTATTTTTTTTAATCCTTTGCATTCTCTGTTCGCAGATGATTGCTGCACAGGATTTGATTAAAACAGATAGCCTGGATATGGTCTTAAGCAAGATCGGAAATCCGAAACAAAAAGTTGATGCGATCATAAAATTTCTGGAAAAGCCGGATAATCTGTACATTGAAGATACTATTGCTGTTAAAATAGCGAACAGGGCCTTTGAAATTGCGCAACAAACCAATTACACCAGGGGCAAGGTGAATGCAATGATAAAGCTGGGTAATTGCTATTTCCGAAGCAGTAATTATAAAAAAGCAATGGAATTTGCCCAGAAGTCAAAGGAAATGGCCGAGGATTTAAATTTTGATCTGGAACTTGGTAATTCTTTAAGCCTTATTGGAGTAATATATTCTGAACTTGGAAATTTTGACTACAGTTCGCAATATTATTTCAGAGGTCTGAAAATATTTGAGAAAATCGATAATAAAGAAGGGATAGCGCGTTCCCTGGGCAATATTGGCATGGGTTTTTTTGATCAGCAGGATTATAAGAAAGCGTTTGAGTATTTTAACAAATCTTTGATATTAGCAAAAGCAATAAATAATGAGATTTTGATCAAAAAACAGTATAATAATATATCAAACATCTATGGAGGCATTCAGAAATATGATTCAGCAATTCTGTTTTTAAGAAAAGCACAGGCAATAAATATTAAGCTTGGCGATAAACTTGGACAGGGTATCAATATTATGAATATTGGCTATGTGCAGATGAATGAAGGAAAGTACAAGGAAGCTTTTTTAAGCTTTCAGCAATCGTTGGATTTTGCTACAGCACTCAATAACCACTTGCATATGGCTGAATGCTATGGGAATTTTGGTTTTTGCTATTATAGTGTAAACAGAATAAATGAGAGCATTGATTATTTCAATAAAGCACTAAAGGAAGGGCAGAAATATGGATATTTTAGAATTGTAGCAACGGCTGCTAAAATGCTCGACCAGATATATACAGAAAAAAAAGATACACTTAATGCTTATAAATACCTGATGCTTGAAAAGCTTGCAGCGGATAGTCTTTTTGCATCTAAAAAGCAAATACTCATTTCGAAGTTTGAACTCCAGTATTTGTATGAGAAAAAAGAATTTGAGCGGCAGCAGTCCCAGCAAGCTAAAAGCTTAATATTCATGATCATAATATTTAGCCTGGTTGCGAGCCTTGCTATTTTAGTTTTAATATTTTCAAGATATCGCCTAAAGTCAAAATTAGTTATTCTTGAAAAGGAAAATGTGGAACTTGAAAAAGAAAAAATACAATCCGAATTGGAAATAAAGGATAAAGAACTAACCGTTAATCTGATTTCATTGATCAAAAATAATGAAATGCTTTCTGATATATCCGGCAAACTTTTGCAACTTGAACGTGATGCGAAAGGAAGTGAAGCCCGAGAGGTGATAACTCAGATTAGCCGGGAGTTACGTGATAATACCGATAACAAAATGCTCAATGACTTTTCTATGCGTTTCCAGGAAGTACATGCCGGCTTTTATGAAAAATTATTACTTGCTTATCCCGATCTGAGCCAGAATGAATTGAAGCTATGTGCATTCCTCCGCTTAAATATGTCAACTAAAGATATCTCAGAGCTAACCAATCAACAACTCGCTTCAATTGATCAGGCGCGCTACAGGCTCCGAAAGAAATTGGGGCTCTCTAATTCTGAATCCAACCTGGTTACATTCCTTTCGCAGCTGTAGAATAGGATCGATTTTATACTTCATCAGGTAAGTTTTGAAAAACAACGATCCTGGCAATAAAATCATTAACAACGCGATACACGTAACACTTATTCCACAAAAGCCCTGAAAGGGCGTAATATAATAACGATGGATGCAGCCCGTCGAAAAAGTAGCGAATGGTGCAGCCCGTCGAAAGTAGCGAATGGTGAAGCCCGTCGAAAAGAAGTAATGATGAGTGAAGCCCATCATAGTAAAGATAGGCGCAAGCCCATCAAAAAAAGAAAATAGAATCCAAACAAAAGCCCTGAAAGGGCGCAATCAAAAGAACATGGGACAGTCACTTGTGAAAAACTACCTACATATCGTTTTTAGCACTAAATACCGGTATCCATTTATTCTTCCGCCTTACAATCTGGAACTATATAGTTATTTGGGCGGGATATGCAATAATCTGGAATCGCAAGTCATAAAAATTGGTGGTTATTCTGACCATGTACATATACTTTGCATGCTTTCAAAAAAAATCGCTCTAATGAAGCTTCTGGAAGAGCTGAAATCACATTCATCAAAGTGGATGAAAACAAAAGATGAATCGTTGAGAAATTTTTATTGGCAAGATGGATATGGTGCTTTTTCAGTAAATCCTGCCGAAGTGGATACTGTAATGGCCTATATTGATAATCAGAATGAACATCACAGAAAAAGAACTTTTCAGCAGGAATACAGAGCATTTCTAAAGAAGTACGAGGTGGAATATGAT
>CAZEDO010000102.1:0-13119 GCA_964511085.1 uncultured Lentimicrobiaceae bacterium | reverse complement strand
ACTAAATAGTACTACAGAAGGAAATTTAGATTTGTTTGATTATCATGTGAGTGGCAATCTGGATTTGGATGACCATGGGCGTTCCAACGATAACAGTTCCGACAACTGGGTCGGCTTAGCAAACCTTAGCCTGACCTATATTGCCCCGACAAGTGGATTCCCCTCTAAATATTGGACACTTGGCAACTCAACAGTTGCTAATTATACATGGTTAGGGGCCGAAGACACTGATTGGAATAATGGGGCCAACTGGGTCGGAGGTGTCCCAAATTCAGGAAAGCACACAGTCATTCCTGATGCATCAACAACTATTTTTGATCCGGTTCTGCCGCTTTCTGCAACTATAGGTTCAATAATAATACAGACCGGAGGTATTTTGAATGGAGGAACCGGAACCACACTAAATATCGACGGTGCAGCAGGGGCCTGGGATAACATGGGAACTTTCAACCCAGGAACAAGCACAATAGTGTTTACAAATGCTGCTGCAACGATGTCGGATCCAACTAATTTCTATAACATGACAGTGGCAGATGGTGCGAAACTTACATTGGGTACCGCTAATGTTATGAGAATAGCCGGAACTCTTTCACTTTCCAATACTGGCATTTTAAATGCCGCCTATAATCAGAATACAATTGAATACAATGGGACTAACCAGACTGTTATTGTGCCAAACGGATCAACTCCAGGTTATTATAATCTCATACTAAGCGGAAGCGGAATTAAAACATTGCCAACTGCGGCTCTTTCAGTTTATGGAGATTTTACAATTTCAGGATCAACTACGGTAACAGCTGCTTCTGTAATGAACATTGATGGAGAGTTTACACTTGAAAATGGAAGCACATTTAACACTGGTAATTATAATCACTTTATAAAAGGGGCCTTCGACAATAACGGAACATTCAATGCTGCTTCCGGCTATTCAATTAATTTAAACGGCACTGCTCCTCAATCAATTTATGGATCAGTTACATCAGATTTTGGTAACTTAATAATTAACAACAGCAATGGTGTTAGCGTATATTCGAATGTAAATGTAAACAATGTGCTTACTCTGACCAGTGGAAATCTGATAATTAAAGACGTTACATTGGGAGTTAACGGAACAATCACAAAAACATCAGGTAATCTTGAAGTCAGCCCTCAGTCTTCTTTGAGTATTGGTGGTACACCTGCAATTACAATTACAAACGATTTATTTACTACGCTGCCCTCCATAAATAATCTCACCCTTAACAGGGTCAACGGTGTTACACTTGGTAATCAGAACATGACAGTGAATGGGTTGCTGAATTTAGCTTCCGGCACTTTCAATCCTGGCGCCAATACACTAACGATTGCAGGAAGTTCACCAACAAGAGCAACCGGAAATATTGATGCAAGCAATGCGGGAGCGACGCTGGTTTTTGCAAACTACGATGCCATAATGTTGCCTCCGTCAATTTTTACAGGAAGCATCAATAATTTAACAATAAGTGGAGCAGGTGGTGTTACTGCATGCAGCGATTTATCGGTAAACGGAATCCTTAATTTACAATGTGCTAATCCATCGGCTTTCAAAGGAAGCCTTCATATGTGGGATGGCGCTGTAGTAAAAACCCTCACTATGGGTGCTAATGCAACTTCCATTGGAATCGGCGATGCAACTGGCATCATCAGGCGCACCTCAATTCTTCCTGAAGTAACATATTCATTTGGGAATAAGCTTACTACGGCATATTTCCCTAACAATGGCACTCTTCCTTCGCAGATGAGCGTAAAGGTTAGTATCGGGACTGCTCCTTCATGGAGACCAGGATCAATTGATCGCGAGATAGAAATTATTCAAACAGGTGGAAGCGGGACCAAAGGCCTTTTCTCATATAACTATCTGGATTCTGAACTGAATGGAAATGCTGAAAGCAACCTGGTATTCTGGGTCAAATGGAACAACTTTGAATATGGGCGTTCAGCATATAATGCAATAGATAACTGGGTTTCACTTTCAAATGTTGATGTAGCATTTTTCTCCTCTAGTTGGGATGGAACAAAAAATATTACACTTGATGAGTATAGTAACACTTCGACACTGACGTGGAATGGATCGGTATCCAACTCCTGGACCAGTGTTGAAAACTGGACTCCAAATGCAGGTCCATCGCCGACTAAAAATATTATTATCCCTGATGCTTCCACCACGTTATATTCACCAACACTACCAAGTTTAACTGAAATAAAAACCTTAACGATTGATGCTGCCGGCATATTAAACTCGGTCCCGGATGCCCAATTAACTATAAGTGGCGGTGGTAGTGCATGGATTAATTCCGGGGGAACTTTTAGTCACAACACAAGTAATGTAATATTTAACAGTGCAATTGCAACAATATCCGGTACAACTGACTTCTTTGATGTAACCATCAATAACGGAGCAGCATTATCAATGACAAGCGGCAGCCTGATGAGAATCTCAGGAGCAATGCACAACAATGGCATCTGGCATGCAGTAATGGTTGGAGAATCTACTTCTGTTGAATACAATGGAGGAAACCAAACTATTGTTATTCCAAATATGGCAACACACAGGTATAGCAAGCTCATCCTCAGCGGTACCGGGATAAAAACAATGCCTGCAACGGCATTAAACATTCTTGGTGATTTCACCATATCAGGCACAACCTCGGCTTCAGCTCTGAATGCAATTTCTACTGATGGAGACTTTACCATTGAGTCAGGAACAACCTTCAATACAGGGGTATTTAGTCATTCAATAGGTGGAAACTTCTCCAACAATGGAACATTTGACGCAACAGGAAGCACAATAACTTTTAATGGGACTTCACCTCAGAATATTGATGGCAATATTACCGGAACTTCCTTTAATAATCTCCTGATATCGAACTCATCTGCTGGCGGAGTATTATTAGGGAATAATTTAATTGTTAATAATAACATAACAATTACCATCGGTAGCAAACTATCAATCTCTCCAGCAACTAACCTTACAGTTACAGGTGCTTTTGCCAATAATGCCGGAGAATCAGGGCTTGTAGTGAAATCAGGTGGTTCGCTGATTGAGAATAATGGAGTTTCAGCCACTGTTGAGCGCGAAATCACCGGCGATGAGTGGCATCTTATTTCATCTCCTGTTTCAGATGCCACATCCGGCATTTTTACCGGCAAATATCTTCAAACACATACTGAATCAACAAATGCTTTTACTGATATCATTCCTACCAATGTACCGCTTACTGCTATGAAAGGCTACGCTTTATGGGGAGTTGAAAGCATTTCTACTGTAGCATTTCCTGGCACGTTGAACACCGGCACACAGAGTTACAGCACTTCATATTCCGGTCCTGGCAAAGGTTGGAACCTTGTTGGCAATCCTTATCCATCATCAATTGACTGGAATGCCGCTTCCGGCTGGACCAAAACCAATGTAAACGGTAGTATCTATTTGCATGTTAATGCCGCTACATGGGCAACTTTTAATGGCAGCATCGGCACAAATGGAGGTTCAAGGTATATTGCACCATGCCAGGGCTTTTTCGTTGAAGCAAATGCAGCAGGAATGCTAGGCATGAATAATAGTGTGAGAACACATAATGCTGCAACATTCTTAAAAAAAGCTGATGAAGTTGTAAATAATATGATCCGCCTCCAGGTTTCGGGCAATGGTTATACTGATGAAGCTGTAGTATGGTTTCTTCCGGATGCAACTACTGAATTCGACAGCAAGTATGATTCCCGAAAACTTTTTGGTGATGTGCCGGAAGCACCACAGATCTACACCTCTGGCACTTCCGAACTGGCTATTAATACTTTGCCGGAGACCAGCATTGTTCCGCTTGGTGTGCGTTGCGGTGTAAGCGGAACTTATAAGATTGCCGCCACCGAAATCAACGACCTGCAATATGCAGCCCTTGAAGACACCAAAACCGGCATTTTTACTGAACTTGCAAAAAGCACTTATAATTTTTCTTTTGAAACAGGCGAAAACGATCTACGCTTTAAGCTGCATTTCAGCGCCCTGGGTACCAATCAAAAACCTGGTAGCGAAGAACCAGTTATTTATGTTACAGGAAAATCAGTTTATATCAGCAATCCTGGAACGTCAACTGTGGATTTATATATCCGAAACCTCACAGGACAGTTGGTTAAACAAACTACTTTAGCAGGAGAATCATCCATTAGAATTAATCTATTAGACTTGTCTGCAGGTGTTTATATTGTAAGTATAACGGATGGAAAGCAAACTTTCAATAGAAAAGTTGTTGTTTATTAGTGAGCATTTGTCGTAACGAATTTCACAATGCAAGTAGCTATTTACACGGATGGCACATAAGAAATAGTTAAAAAAAGCAGCCTTTTGGTCTGGAACTAAAATAAAAAAGAACATATTTGTCAATTCAATAACTTCATACAACTGCCATACAAACTCTTTTATATTCAAATAATTATCAGATCGATAATAGTCAGGGTGAGCAGATGAGAGAAAATAATATTTCAAATCTGCCTGTTTTTCAAATTAACCTGCTTATATTTGCTTAAGTTTGCCGCACCCCTGTTGTGAATAGCTTGCAAATACCCGCGGCTAAGATTGGTATTACTTTACTCATCTCCTGAGAAAACCCGATAGATTTTTGAATTCAAAAACAACAAACATGAAAACAAGCATTAACAAAACAACATTTCTCCGAATCCTGGTTCTATTTTCAATGATCGCAGGTTTCCTTTATACTTCGTCTTGTAAAAAAGACAGTCCAGGTGGTGGCAGCACACAAAATTCTGCAATTAAAACCTATTCCGGGGCAGTAAGGATAACGACAGGCCCAAATGTGTCAAATGATCTCATCGATTTGAGTTTCACAAACGGATCTTCAAAAGAAGGAACTTTTTTCAGAAAAAGTGATGGCGTAGTTGGATTATTTTCCGGAAATACAGCGGGAGGAATACTGTCTATCAATGGTTCAATAAAAGACATTCCCAATTCGGCTTTTTCCGGCACAATAAAAATCATTAACGATTCGCTGGCAATTAATATAACCGGAACCTACAATTCGGAGTCATACACATGCATAGGAACACTTAGTTTGCAGAAATGCATTAATCTTGCTGGCGCATACGCAGTTCAGGAATCAGTAACTTACACCGCGACAATGGGAGGACAAACAGATACAACGCATGAGTCCGGTGAAGGTTATGTGAATCTTAACCAGACAGAATGCCATGTAAGCTATGATGTTCCAAATACAAGCGTTACCAGGGAAGGCGATATTGAAGGCAATAAATTAGTTCTATCAGGGCCATTTGTGATCCCTGCATCTTCTGACGTCAATATGACTTCTAATACTTTTAAGGCCACTGTAATTATAATTGATAATTATCATTTTGAATATACCGGTATCGGGAAGGCTACAGGTACCTATATGGGTGCTACATTTGTAATTAAAGGCACATCTTCCGGAGTGTTTAACAGAGCTGCCAAATCAACCGTTGCATCCTCAAGTGGTGGCTCATCGTGGTGGCCTGCCGGGCAAAAAAATGCCGGTGAAGGACAAGATATTGGCAGCCACAAAGCTGAAAGTACTGACCTTAATACTTTAATTACAAAAAGTATTGGTACAAGTTCTTCTCCTCGTAAATTTCCCTGGACACTTCATGGCATTGCACACTGAAAATAGAAGTTATTTGACAAAACTGATTCATTCAGATATAAATAATCTGTCGTCCCGGAATTTATAGCACTCTATATACAACGATAGCAACAGCAATGCTTGCAGTAGCTATGATAGCTATAAATTTGAACTTAATCTCAAACAATTTCTTAACTTTTGGACCCATTTTTATTGTCAGGAATGCCAATAAATAGAATTTTATTGCCTGGCCAAAAAATGTGGCAAAGCAAAAAATGAAAACATTAATATCGAATACCCCTGATGAAATTGAAAATATTTTATAAGGAACCGGAACAAAAGATGCTACGAACAAAACCCATAAGTCCCATCTTAAAAACTGCGTATTTATATTATTGAAAACACTTTCGGAAAATCCCGGAATATGATTAAAAAGAAATTGTGCCAGCACTGTAAATTCTCCGTTAGCAGTAAGCCAGGCAAAATGACCAATTGAATAACCTGCAACAGCTCCAAACAACGTTCCTAATGTTGCACTAAAAGCATACTTATATGCTTTCGTCATATTTAGCAAAGTCAGAGCCAAAAAAAACATCGGTGTAGGTAATGGCATAAAAGATGCATCGGCAAAAGCGCAAATAAATAATGCCGATGCACCCCATCTTGTGTTTGCCCATTGGCTCCAATCATATAACAATTTAATCCTGTTCTTCATTCAGCGTATTTAGTTTGATTATACTTTTACTACTTGAGTTTATGTAATACTTCGGTGCTGTATGTATGAAATTACAATCGCAACTGCTCAGTATAACAGCAATAATAACCCTTTCAGGATTTTCTTTCTTTTTTATAGACTTCAAAAAGGTCCTCTGCTTCCTGGCCTTGACGAATACCATAAATCAACAGAATTAACAAATTAGGAATTTCACTTTCCCTAAAACCGGATTTGGTTGCAAAGCAACTCGCTAAACGCATTTCGCTATTTTCTATAACGCCATCAGCTAAAGTCATCTTTACTATTTCATATACTTGTTCAAAGCGTTCAGATAGTTCGTAAGGTGGAATGTAATCAAATTTACCGGTTGTGACAATTAAGTCATCAATTTCAGGCTCTGTAAACCCAAGTTTTTTACCTATCCGATGCAGTAATTCAAATTCAGTATTGCTTAATATATCGTCGGACTTTGCAATGCGCACCAGGTGAACAAAATACTCAATATTCTGTCTTTTTACTGCATGATCATCAAAATACATGTTATTCATATTTAGTGTTTTAAGATTAATTTATAATTTATTTTGCAAATTCAGGAATCCAATAATTGAGCCCACTCCAAAAACTATTAAATAAAGAAATGCCATCATTATAGCAAGTAGCACAAAGCATTTATATTCATCCATAATTTCTTAGTGAACGGCGAAGCCCTCAACGAAGTTAAACTTTGAGTTTTGGTGCCTTTGTGGCAAAAAAGACTTTTCAGTGCAGACTCAATAATTGAATTTATCAAATACACAGGTATTATTTGATCCGCATGATTGCGCGTTTCTTATTTTACCGATCCTTTCCATATTTTGTCTATAAAAACGGTAACTTCATTTATTAAACCTTGCAAACCATTCTGACTGATATATTCAATCAGTTTCAGAATTAACGGCAGGAAAGCAATAATCAGACCTGTTGCAATAATTAAGATTATGACAACTGCCCCTATTACAAGTAATTTTAGCCTTTTATTACCCTTAATCTTTTGCAGGATATTTAACCAATACTGATGGTCACTTTTTTCATGATCTGAGCCATTCAATTCATCCGAATATCTGCTATTATCAGGGTATTTTTGATCCCTGTAATTAATATGTTGCCTTTGTTTGTTTTCGAAAATATCTTCAAATCCCATAGTGTTTTATATTTAATTTTATTGACTGAGACCATTGTTTCAAATGGCAGGTTATTGCAAATCCTACAAACATGAGTTTTTAGCTCAGGCAGGAATTGCTATCAAAAAAGAAATTTTTGCTAGGAAATCTTTGGCGGTTGCCAAACAGAAATGCTGAAATTGTCAATCAAAAAGCAGTTTCTGATGATAGGGTTTAGATTTACTACATTCCCATCCAAACTATATTCAGTGGATTGGTAAATTCTATCTTCATCAAAAGGATCAATATCCGAACTTAAACTGTTGTCGGAACTATTTGTACAACATGAAAGTTCTATAATAAATGGATTACTCGTATAATTTAACGAGCAATTTATTCCAAGGCTGAAAAGGACAGCCAACAAAAATATATTTCTGAATAATATTAGCCTTTTCATAGCGTAACAAAAGTAATCCTATTTCAAATGTGTTCGGATAATCGCTGGCAGGATAATTGTTAAAAATGTATAATTCTTAAAACACTCTTTCCGGACCTGATGTGCCGGAATCATTCAATTCTTCATTTTTTGCTTTATCCGAATCAGCGCAAGCCCATACCAAAAAATAATTTTTCATGACGCATACTAATTTCTAAAAACGAAGGTTTGTATGTATATATTTATATATCAAATGAATTTCGTTATGAAAAGTCTCCTGGTGCTTGTACTATTGAGTTTCGTTGTTTTGTCGGGATGTAAAAAAGATAATACTACCCCTGCTTCCTACACGCCTTCGTGCAGCGGAGCTGCAAAATCATATAAAAATGATGTAGCTCCCCTAATACAATCGGTATGTTCAGGTTGTCATCCAAATAATTTTGATACATATTCAAAGCTGTCTGCTTCACAAAGCTCAGTCAGGAGTGCAATAGTAAGTGGGTCAATGCCAAAGGGAACCAGCCTTTCTGACGCACAAAAAAATGCGATCGTATGCTGGATAGATAACGGAGCGGCAAATAACTAAATTGTAATGCCGTCGCGCAGCGACTCCGAATGCGTTGATCTTTCTCTCAAATCCCGTTCTTTGTTCAGCCAGAACAACATAACCCGGCAGCTTCTTTCACTACATCACAATAATCCTGGCACACCGGTTATTACTTTTCAGCAGATAAACATCTGGCTTCAGTGAACTTATATTTATCACGTTCTTCCCCGGATTCAGTAATCCACTAAAATACAACTTTCCATTCAGATCAAAAACCTGGAAGGAATTGCTTTTATTTTCGCCTGATACAACAGTTAGACTTACTCTGGCAGGGTTTGGATAAATCCTGAGCTGTTTCAGATGCTCATACTCCTTAATTCCATTTATTGTTTCAGGAAGCATAATTAAACTATCGTAAATCGGATTTAACGCACTCAGGTTATTCTGCATTAATTCCAACGATGATTGCTGGTTACCGGTATAATCCCGCGAATAATTGAAACAGTAATCAAGTGGAACACTCTGGCCTGCTAACATGTTGAAGGGGCCAACAGATGCAACACCACGCCGGTCCTCAGGTGGATTTCCTACAGCTAATTCTGTCCAATAAAGACCATTCTGGTTCCAACCACCTCCCGGCAATACACCACTTGTACCCCAATTGCAGATTGTATCACTTCCTCCCGGGTACATATATCTGCATGAAAGTCCAGTATCTCCGGGAGGAACATGCCCCAATCCTCCAAATACCATCCTTGTGCCGTCATTCCAAATTCCTTGCATCTCTTTATAATAATCAATCGCATACAAGTTCTCATCATAGCTAGCACCCCAAAAATGTGGATACATAAATCCCTGCAAACCATATCGTTCATCATCAACTATTCCGTTCTCAAAGTTTAACCCGTTGATGCCGTAATCACAGCCCCCTAAAGGATTGTCCAGGTTATCAGGATCAAGAAATGGACCGCCGATTATTTTCATAGCTATCACCGGAGGATGCTCTCCATAAGCCCAGGATTGCCCGTTGCCGTCAATAGAATCGCCATTATAGGCATATATACTCCCATTCTTTACATCACATCCTATATAATCATCATCAGCAAAACCAAGATCAAAATCAGTGAATAATCCCATATAAACATCATGATAAGCCTTTGGTGATCGATTAATAATATCGTAATGGAAAAAGATCGTGTTATTCAATACTGAATCATCAGGCTGGTCAAAGGCATATGCCATACCATGGATTTCAATTCCTAATTTTAATCCACGTGTTTCGGTATGCAATCCGGCTGAATCGTTAAACACGAAAAATACTGCTTCATCGCCACGGATAAGGGGATATTCGCCGGATTCCGGGTTATAGATTCCATCAGCATTAATATCGTTAAAAGGCGCAATATCCGGCATCTGTCCCTGTGTAGTATTTCCGTGTGCAGGCCAGTTTGCGATAGCATCAATCGGAATGTATCCGGGAGTATTCCAGTTATTTTTATGATACAGGATGTCCGATTTTTTCAGTTTCCAGACCCTGTTCCATTTAAGTTGGTAGGATGTATCATAAACTGATGAAATCGGCCCTGTTGAATAATCAAAGCCTGTGCCTGGAGAACTACCATATAGTCCTTGTCTGTATCTTTCTCCTGCGAAATGAAGAGTATCTATATTATCAAGGCCTCCAATCCATAGTGTCTGGTTAAACACAGCTGTTTTCCCAGAACTCTTTGGCACTTCAAAACGGGAACTGTTAAGAAAAGGGTTAGGATTATCATCCCAGAAATGATTGCCAAAGGGGCTGACTAAAGCGTTGATATTGTTTATATCAAGTGAATCGTAGCGAGGCGGTGATTTGGGGATAAAAGTAAAATTCGCATGGGCAGATGAATCATGTTCATCTATAATGAAATACGATGTCTTTTGCAGGTAATAATACAGGCTCGTCAACACATGATATTCCCATATACTGTCATTTATTTTTGTTAAGTAAGGGCTCGCATACACATGTATAGAATCTCCATCCGGGTCATAATCATTCTTAAGTAAATTCACATACACCGGATATCCGATAAACCCATACACCGTATCGCTCACTGCAACAGGAGGATGGTTCTGACTTTGAACCTGTGTGAAGGTCATTAGCATTAGCGCCAATACTACAATCGATGTTTTCATGGTTCGTGTTTTAATATAGTTTGAATCTGAGACTTGAAAATTGGTGTTTAAGAATTCAATTTCAGGTAATTATATCAGTTCGTCAACTATTCGGTAGTGCAATATACATGACGTGGCAGGATAAGTTGTTGCCATTCCTTTCAGCCAGTATCTTTTGCACTCGCTTCCAGCTATACAAATATAGTAAGAGTCGATGTAATATGCATAGTAATTGACAATAATTATTCTTGGATGTCAGTGAATTGGGAATTGGCAACGAACTCGAATTAAACTTTAGCTATTTGAGTCTGCGAAATTTTAAAGCCGCCATCCCCTTCCCTAAAACCGGTATCTTTGCCCCTCATTAAAAAAACGGAATGATATCAGTTGATGGGCTTACAGTGGAGTTTGGAGGAACCACACTTTTTAAAGATGTATCTTTTGCAATAAACGAGAAGGACAGGATAGCTCTCATGGGCAAGAACGGCGCTGGAAAATCGACATTGCTTAAAATAATTGCCGGCACAAAAACAGCATCACGCGGCAAAGTATCCTCGCCAAAAGATGCAGTGATCGCTTACCTTCCACAACATTTACTCACCGTTGACAGCCGCACCGTTTTTGAAGAGGCTGCCCAGGCTTTCGCTCATATCTTTGCAATGGAGAAAGAGATTGAGGAACTTAACAACCAGCTTTCCTCACGTACCGATTATGAATCGGCTGAATACTACGAAATCATAGAGCAGGTTTCCACGTTAAGCGAGAAATACTATTCTATTGAAGAAATTAACTTCGATTCGGAAGTAGAAAAAATATTATTAGGTCTAGGCTTTGTTCGCGAAGATTTTACCCGCCCCACGGGTGAATTCAGTGGAGGATGGCGCATGCGTATTGAACTTGCGAAAATCCTCCTGCAAAAACCCGACCTCATCCTTCTGGACGAACCCACCAACCACATGGATATAGAAAGTATCCAGTGGTTCGAGGATTTCCTCATCAACAGTGCCAAAGCAGTAATTGTGATTTCCCACGACCGCGCTTTTGTGGATAACATCACCACCCGCACCATCGAAGTTACCATGGGTCGTATTTACGACTACAAGGTTAATTATTCGGCTTACCTGCAATTGCGAAAGGAACGCCGCGAACAGCAACAGAAGCAGTTTGACGAACAACAAAAGTTTATTAACGATAACCAGGATTTTATTGACAGGTTCCGCGGCACATTTTCAAAAACTAACCAGGTGCAGTCCCGCGTGAAGATGCTTGAAAAAATGGAAATAATTGAAGTTGACGAAGAAGATAATTCAGCTCTCCGGCTTAAATTTCCACCATCACCGCGCTCTGGAAGTTACCCGGTTATAGTGGATGGAATGTCCAAAAACTATGGCAACCACAATGTTTTTTCGAATGCTACTTTCAACATACAGCGTGGTGAGCGGGTTGCCTTCGTGGGCAAAAACGGAGAAGGCAAATCCACCATGGTAAAAAGCATGATGGGCGAAATTGAATACGACGGTAAACTCACCCTTGGTCACAACACGATGATTGGCTATTTCGCCCAGAATGAAGCTTCCATGTTAGATGAGGAAATTACAGTGTTCCAAACAATTGACGATGTGGCACGTGGTGATATCCGTACAAAAATTAAAGATCTGCTCGGTGCATTTATGTTCGGTGGCGATAGCTGGACCAAAAAAGTGAAAGTCCTTTCGGGAGGCGAACGCACACGTTTGGCTATGATAAAGCTACTGCTTGAACCAGTGAACCTTTTAATCCTTGACGAGCCTACAAACCACTTGGATATGAAAACCAAGGACATCCTCAAAAGTGCGTTGCAGGATTATGATGGCACACTCATACTCGTTTCCCACGATCGCGATTTCCTTGATGGCCTTGTGGACAAAGTATTTGAGTTCGGAAATAAGCGGGTGAAAGAACACCTTGGTGATATTCACAGCTTTCTGGAAAAGAAAAAGATGGATAACCTGCGGGAACTGGAACGAAATTAGAAATAATGATCTTCGTGGAATCACTTTCCCTAATACCTGATTGTTGATACTGCTTTCCGGCATATGAAAAGATGATAAAATAATTAGCAATTTGTATTTTCGCAAATGCAATTAATTGGGGCACTATCAAATCACACCTGTCAGCGCGTAGGTATTTTCTGTATTTCAAATAAGTGATAATTAAGTAAAGAAACAAACATGAAACGCGAAATTCAACAGGGTGCACCGTCGGGTGCATTTTATGGTCTCGGGCTTATCGGGGCAGCTATATATTTTATATCCCATTCCACGGGCTTCTGGATGGTGGTTGTTGGTTTCTTAAAAGCGATTATCTGGCCTGCCTTTCTCGTTTATGAAGCGTTTAGACATCTTGCAATGTAAAATGCGGAATTATTTTTATTGAGCCAGCCACCAACTTTATAAAATCAAATTTTGTTATTTATCACGATAATAATTCCTTTAGTGGCAATTTCTTATCAGACTTGACCGGTA
>CAZEDO010000101.1:0-13146 GCA_964511085.1 uncultured Lentimicrobiaceae bacterium | reverse complement strand
CGTTAACCTTGTAAAATTGTTTTACGTCATTTTATCTTCGGGATATTTTATATAATGCATAGGTGTTGAATAAGTTTCTATAAAACAAATAATTAACAAAAGTACCCCTGATTTCTTTTTGGCTGCATGCTGGTCATGAGGATTCTTCCGGGAAATGATTATTTTTGAATATGAATATCCTTGATTTGTCCTTCATTTAGTTGTATCTTTATTGCCATGATGTTTCAAGGGTTATCAAACTCTCATCAACTCATCCGGTTTGCTTTTTCATCTTCTGCCTACTCCTGTTGAGACATCCACTTTTTCCACCTTTATGCCGGAATGTTAAGAATGTTCTCTGTTTATAGTAGAATTCTGAATTAACTGAATTATAAGCTGATTCTGAATTATTAAAAGCGGTCAGGAACATTTTGATCAGGAATGGGTTAGGATGAAAAAAATAGCAATAAAAAACCTTCCTTATTATGAAAATGAAGTTGATTCTGATGGCTATTACGATTATTCTGGTTATTGCATCATCACATGGTAATGCTCAGCCGGTTATAGACGGACTCAATGTTTATTATGGCAGCCTGCACAATCATACAAATGTTTCCGATGGACAGGGAACTCCTGATCAGGCTTATAATTACGCGAAAAATGTGGCCCAGCTTGATTTTTTCGGGCTTGCCGACCATGCAAACCTTATGGATGCAGTTGAATGGTTACTGATAAAAAATACTGCCAATATTTATAATCAGGATGGTGTTTTCGCAGCTTTCTATGGATTTGAATGGACGACATACTTCAATTATGGCCACGTAACAGTGGTGAATACGGAAGATTATTGTTCAAATGGTTCTCCAACAAACACTTTTAATGGATTGCTGAGCTGGCTGAATGCAAGGAATGGGATAGCTTTTTTTAATCATCCGGGATGGGATCCTCTCGCTTTTAAAGAATTTGATCATTTTAGCGGAGTTCCATCCTCAAAGTTTGTCGGTATGGAACTTTGGAACGACCATGATGGATTCAGCAAATATTATTATAACAACGGTTATTACAGCAGCGATGGGAATAAAGGTTATTTCGATGAGGCCCTTATACGTCAGTGGAAGATTGGTGCTGCAGGAGGCGATGACAACCATACTGCTACCTGGGGAACTGCCACACCCTTCAGAATGGGAGTGCTTGCCACTGCTAAAACACGTACCGATATATTAGATGCCATCCAGGCACGACGTTTTTTCTCTACATTAGATAAAAACCTGATCCTCTCATTTAAAATCAATGGAAATGAAATGGGTGCCACCATACTGGGAGGCACTTGGAATGCTGCAATCCAGGCGTTTGATGTGGATAATGAAATAATTACTAATGTTGACTTGTTGAAAAACGGAGCTGTAATCCAATCCTGGACACCAGGTGTTATTCATCCTGAAATAATAAATTCAATCACATGTGCAGATGGCGACTACTTTTACGTACGAATCAAAGAAGCTGATGGTGACGAAGCTATTTCATCCCCGATTTTCATTTCAGGCATCGCACAGCCGCCGCAAATAGCAATTACCAGTCCTGCAAATGGTACTGTCTTTACTGCCGGAGCTGATGTTACTATAACCGCTGATGCATCTGATATTGATGGAACAATTTCCCGTGTTGAATTTTACAGGGATGATTTTCTGCTCGGGCAAGACAATTTTCCACCCTATACTTTGAATTGGTCAGCTGTTAGCGAAGGAAGCTATATCCTTACAGCAAAGGCTTTTGATAATACCGGACTGGCAACTACTTCAGGGGAAGTAACAATTACAATAATACCACCTCCTCCGGCGCTTTCAATAACGCCTGCGAACCGAGATGTGACCTCTGAAGCTGGAAGCACATTTTTCACGGTAATATCCAACACTGACTGGGTTGCCGCCAGTAACCAGGTGTGGTGCATTGTTACGCCCTCTGGGTCAGGGGATGGAACTATTATAGCAGAATACAGCAGGAACACAATACCGGAGATTAGAGTGGCTCAAATAACAGTAACAGTTACCGGCCTGCCGCCACTCATCATCAATGTAACTCAGGAAAGATTACCGGAGAAGGTCATGCATCTGACTTTAATGTTACAGGGGCTTTACGATGGCTTTGGTACGATGCACCCGGCGTTGGATGAAACTGGTAATGCTCGCTGGGGAGTAGGTATAGCTGATAAGATCACTGTAGAATTGCACGACAACAGCAACTATTCAAATGTAATTTTCACTGTTCAGGATGTTGATTTGCATACCGAAGGAACAGCCAGCGTTTCGATATCTCTCACCTTAAGCGGGAGCTATTATATTGTAATAAAGCACCGAAATAGTATAGAAACACTGAGTGCTTTGCCGGTTTCGTTTGCAGGTGATATAATCAATTATGATTTTGATACTGAAACAAAAGTATATGGAAACAACATGTTGCTGATGAATGACAACACCTGGGCTATCTATTGCGGTGACGTAAACAGGGATGGTATCATTGATGCAGGCGACATGGCATCACTGGAAAATTTGTCAGCCACTGCTGAAACAGGATATCTGGTTCAGGATACCAATGGCGATGGATTGGTTGATTCTAACGATATGGCCATATTGGACAATAATGCAGCTATGGCAATTTCAATAGCTCTACCAGATTGACAACAACTTTCAATAGCTATCAAAGAAGCTGATATTTAATATTATAGTCCTTCCGCATGCATTTACAACTGCTAAAATCTTTTTTGCCACAAAGGCACTAAGGCTCAAAGTTTCACTTGGAAATACTGACTGAATATGAGGGCTTTGTGCGACTTAGTGCCTTATTGGCATTTCTTTATTTTATAGCTTTCTGAATAGACTCATGCAGTGTAGTTTGGATAATCAGTATAACCCTTTTCGTCGGCTGAATAAAACAAATCCATTTTGAGATCCTGCGACAAAGGCTGGTTGTTTTTAAACCTGTTAACAAGATCGGGATTGTTGATAAATGGACGCCCGAAAGCCACAAGGTCACCAAGTCCGCTGAGAACGTCTGCCTCAGCCCGCTCCAGGTCATAACCACCGGAGAGAATAAGGGCATTTTTAAAAATGCTGCGTATTCGTTTTTTCATTTCTACCGGAACCTCAGGGGCACCCATTGCCGAATGATCAACAAGATGAATATAAGCTATTCCAATTTTGTTCAGTTGTTCAGCAAGGTAAGCATAGGTTGCCTCTATTTCAGAATAATGTGGCATATCACTGGCTGTTCCGTAAGGCGACAGGCGTATTGCTGTTTTTTCTTTTCCAATGGCTTCAGTCACAGCAGTTGCTACTTCGATAACAAACCGGCAACGGTTCTCAATGCTTTGGCCATAATTATCGTTGCGGATATTGCTCACCGGTGAAAGGAATTGTTCCAGCAGGTAACCGTTTGCTGCATGCAACTCCACAAAGTCAAATCCTGCATCTATGGCGTTCTTTGCTGCTGTAACGTATTCTGCTTTTGTTTCTACGATTTCATCTGCCGTCATGGCTTTTGGAGTTGGGAAATCCTGCATCATTTCTGAATCTGTCCACATTTGTCCTGCAGGTTTTACTGCTGAAGGTGCAAGAATCTGCGACCCTGCAGGCATATTGAGTGGGTGGCTGATCCTGCCTGAGTGCATAAGTTGTGCAACTATTTTTGCTCCGCCATTGTGTGCTGCCGTAGTTATCTTTTTCCATCCTTCAACCTGTAGTTTGTTAAATATACCAGGTATGCGGGCATAACCCAAGCCATTAGGCGATGGTGCAATTCCTTCTGTTATGATTAAACCTGCTTCTGAACGTTGACTATAATATTCGGCCATTAAATCATTCGGCACATTTCCTATTGCCCTGCAGCGCGTCATAGGTGCCATTACTACATGGTTTGTCAATTGAATTGATTCAACCTTTGCAGGAGTCAATAATTTGTATTCTTTCATTTCTTCTATTTTGAATTAGTTGATGTATTAACAATAAAATGCACCAAAAGTTTGATCATATACTTAAAGAATCAAGTAATACTATTCAGATCTTGTATTAAAATAACTTCAGAACTTAGCTGGCATGCTTTTGATAATCCCCTCTCGTTAAACTAATCCAAAGCTGCGCCTGGCCATGATCGTGTTCAGGAAACGTCTGGTTATAACGAGGTCATTCATTTGGTAATGTATACCTTCTAATACCTTAAACTGCTAGCAGCCTCCTCCACCAAAAGGAATACTGAATACCTGTTTAACTCTTATACCTTTCGGATTTTCCGCCGGTCTCCATCCTGGCATTCTGTTCATTGCATCAAGTATTATTTTATCTATTTTCGGATCAGTGGATGTCGTGGATATTTTCGTATCAACAACATCACCATCCTCATTAACCGTGAAGTTCACAACGGCCTGCATGATCTTATCGTAAGTGCCTTTTCTGTGAATTTCATTAATGATGTTATCAGTTAAATAGGCTGTTATTTGCTTTGATCCACCCGGGTATTCAGCTTCAGTGTCGGGAACTACCGTTACTGTATATTCCCCTTCTATGATCTTCCCGGCATTATCGGGACTGTTGTTGGCTCCATTTTTATAACTGAACTTAATTTTTATGTGTAAATCTGTACCAAGATCAGTAGTATTAATAATATTTTTTTGTTCCGGGGTAAGCATTTCACCGGTACTTTCAGATGTGAAGGCTTTTCCGTAGCATGTGGCTGAAATATTAACAGAAACATAATCGATGAATTTCGTAAAATTTTCCTCTGGGAAAGCAGAATATACCTGTAGACTATCAGGTGTGTTTACCAGGTAATTCATCATTGTACGATCCTTGGCTGGCAGAGCAAAGTAACGATTGAACTCAGGCATAATTTCATCAACGGACCTTGCATAATTCAGCTTATCCTTTTTTATTACTGGTGTGAATCTACCGGTATATTTATACCCGGAATTCTGAGAAAATCCGGTAAATGTAAGTAAGGCTAAGAGCATAGTAATTATATGGGTTTTCATAGTATTCTTTTTTTATGAAACTAAATTCATACTATGAACAGTTCTAAGATAAATATGGCTTTAGCCGAAGCATTTTTAACACTATTTTAACTTATGGCCACCCGAAAGGAAAGTGTATATTTGAGCGTCAGAGTCACGAGGTAACTTCAAGTTAATCTCCCAGCCAGAGGCTATCTGAACATCAGGTAAATAAAAGAGGAACTTAGAGGATTGGAAATTTTACGTGGAAATAAAACCTTTCAAAAATCACATATAGCTTCTCATCGTTAATCATAACAATAAAAATCACAAGCTGTGACCAAACTAAAAATAAAACTGTTGGCATTCCAGGGTGCCCCTGATACTGTTTTCGAAAATGCAATAAACCGCATTGAAAAACTAATTTCGCCCCAAAGTTATTTGCTTTCAGAAAGTGATCCGGATATCCTGTTTTTTCTTTCCGGCGGATCTGAACAGCCAGCGACAAAACAGATTTCGGCGGGGCATTTTTATGTACTTATCGGCTCACAGCACGACAATTCATATGCTTCGGCTACGGAAGTTAAGGCCTGTCTGAACAATTTGAATATTCCGTCGATACTCCTGGATGAAGAAGAAGCCGAAACTGAAGCTTTTCTCAGCGACTTCTATATCGTAAAACAGGCATTGAAAAACTTAAACGGGAAAAAGCTTGGGCTTATCGGGCAGGTTTCGGATTGGCTTATTTCCTCGGCAATTCCTGCAGGTTTACTGGATGAGAAATTAGGAATAAAATTAACTGAAATACCATGGAGTGAATTGGCTCATTTTTCTGAATTTAAAGCCTCCGATGCTTTTCTTGCTTCTTTCCCGGATGAAAAGCATATTGATCTTACCGAAACTGCGAAAGTAAGTGAGCTACTTACGAATACTATTCAGAAACGGAACCTTGATGCAATCACGGTTGAATGTTTTCCATTGGTAAAAAGACACTCTGTTACAGCTTGTTTACCATTGGCAACATTCAATAACAAAGGAATTCCTGCCGGCTGTGAAGGCGACCTTACTGCAATTGCAGGAATGATGCTCTGCAAAGAACTTACCGGGGTCATTCCCTGGATTGCGAACATCAACAAAGCTACCGATGAAGTTTGTATGTTTTCTCATTGCACCATAGCTCCCGGTTTGGTTTCTGGTTTTTCGGTAAAAACGCATTTTGAAACGGGGAAAGGAACGGCTATTGAAGGTGATTTTAAAGGTGATTTATTAACTATTTTCCGCTTTGATAATAAGCTAAGCAAAGCGTTTATCGCAACGGCAAATATAAGCGGAAGGCCAAAATCTGCCACTGCATGCCGTACACAAATTGAAGTGAAACTCACAGGGGATGAAGTAAAATTACTCAGGCAAAGTCCGCTCGGAAACCATCACCTTATTTTTCCAGGCGACTGTAAAAAGTTGTTGCATCTTGCATGTTTGCTTCTTGGTATTGATGTGCAAAAATAAAAATACAGAGGTGAAATTCACCGGGCGTTTCACAGACTCTGCCAAACAAGGTGGATGCATTGAATACTACCTTATCACAAGTTTCTCATATACTGGATAGTGACCGATATTAACATTTACCATGTATATCCCTGGCGAAAGATCGAATTGCATTGAATTTCCGGATAAACCAGTCATCTTTTGCTTTTTCACCAATCTGCCACCAATGTCATATATTTTCACTTCATGAGAACCATTTAGGGATGTGAAACCGAAGATCAATAAGCCATTATCACATGGATTGGGATAGATTCTGAAACCAGTTGTAGCTTCTACCGGGTTCAAACCTGCAGTATTTGTCAGGAATGCATTCAGTGCAGTTGTGGGTTTTCCGTCATCGCCCCAGCAACTCAACTGGTAACCACTCCAGCTTTTTGCGCCTTCCGGTTCCCAGTAAATAACGCCCAAGCCTTTACTTCCCGGAACAGCTTTCGCTTTTGCAATAACGGCAACAAGCATATCATATGTATTCTGAACTTTTGTATAATCCCCTCCGACCTCCACAACCATAACGTCCTTGCCATAACGGGATACCAAATCATTCATATTATTTCCAAGATCGTTTATGGTTACGGTATAATCGGAGCCAATCCAATAAGGATAGTAGGATAATCCGATAATATCGTACTTAACTCCCTGCGTTTTCATGTTATCAAAAAACCATCTGAATTTTGAATTATTATTGCCATCTTCGAGGTGAATCACTACTTTGATTGAACTGTCAACCGCTTTGGCAGCATCGTAACCCTTATTAAGCAATTGCCCCAGTTGTGGCCAGTTGCCGGAACTTCCGTCGGGCCAGAGCATACCTCCGGCTATTTCATTTCCAATCTGAGCCCAGGCCGGGATGACACCGCTTTTCCTGAGCGTATCCAATACTTCGAACGTATGATTGTAAACATCCGTCAAAAGCTGGTTGAATGAATGGCTTGCCCAGGCTGCCGGCTTAGCCTGGTGCCCGGGATCGGCCCAGGTATCGCTGTAATGAAAATCAATCATCACCTGCATGCCCATTGCCTGTGCCCGTAAGGCTATTGTTACTACTTCATTTTTACTGCAATGGCCACTGGTTTTGTCGCTCGACGGGTTAACCCACACACGCAAACGAACCGTGTTAATCCCTTTGTCTTTAAGTATCTGTAAACAGTCTTTTTGCATTCCCGAGCTGTCGTAGAATTTATAACCCGTTGCTTCCATCTGGAGAAGCCAGCCAATGTCGGCTCCTTTAACAAATTGCGCTTTCGCGGATTGCGTAAAGAAAAAAAGAAGTAAGATACAGCTATGGATTGCAGGGGCTTTGTCCAAACCAAAAAACGGAAATTTAAACATAGGTGATTTTTTATTCTCACAAAGTTAATTGATATATACTTCGGCTACATGGTTTTGCGAAAAATGCAAACTCATGCTGCTCTGTATTACTGAATCTAAACGGTTTCGCTTTCGCAACTCCAAAGGACTCACCGAAGGTAAACCCGCCAAGATTCAGTATGATTCACGTTTCATCGGGCCGCAGTATCCGGTTCTTTTAAAAATAAATTTCCTAGCCCCGCCAGGCGAATTCTAAAACCTATGCTTGCCGCTATAGCGGTCGCAGTTCGGCGGTAGCGCGTTCGGCTAAAGCGGTGCCTTAGTCGAATATATTATTTCAGGCTGTTGCCTGAAGACAGCAAGAAGGCCGACAGTATTAAGTGGAAATATGTATATTAGATACAGGCAGAGACTGAAGGATAGACTGACTCAGGCGCAGCCTGAGCCGAACTTCGCCGAGCGTTTCACAGCCTTCGCCGAACGGGGATTTGTATATTGCCAGTTGGCGATTTCAAAGCTAAAGTACATCAATCTACAAATTACGCTGATTAAATATACAATACTTACGCAAGCCAATATACAGCAAATTAACTACATACCATTTTGAGCGATTGTAGTATTTTTACTCGTCATTTATTGATATTGATTATTTTTAAATCTATAAACAGGATTGAACATTTGTCATAATATTATGTTGGTATTTATAGTAATAAATCCAGATATTGCCTTAAACGGATGCAGCAATATCTTTCCGGTATGTATAATTTCATCCCAACTAAAATAAGGAGTAATACTTATGAAAATTTTAAAAGACGATATTGAAGTTAAAATGGAGATTCCTGGTGCTATTATCCGTCAAAAAACTGATTTTGGTGATGCAACTGGTTTGGGTAAAATTAGTGGCGAGTATTTTAGTCTCTCAGCTGGTGTGGATACCACTCCTCTTTTTATGGGACTTGAAGGTAATTTATGTCAGTGCCCACATTGGGGCTACTTGCTAAGTGGTCAACTTACTACTACCGATGCAGAAGGAACCGAGGAAATTGTTAACGAAAAAGAACTTTTCTACTGGCCTTCAGGTCATAATGTAAAGGTTAATGAGGATGCTGAAATTATAATGTTCAGCCCTCAGCAGGAGCATACCCATGTAATAAATCATATGATCAGGAAAGTTCAAGGGTAAGTGAATATTCCGGACTAAAGCAAGTCAGCATTCCTGATCAAAGTAGGCCAGTCATCCTGGAGCAAAACATGCCAAAAATATTTGACAAGGTATTGTACGCCGAACGGGGATCTGAATCGGCCGAGCTGCAATGAGCATGTTACAATCCCCCGCTGGCTGAAGTTTGCAACTTCAGCCTAATAATTATAACAGTTTGCAACTGCTAATCTACAAAAAACCAGCTACTATATGAGCGCAAGGGATTTCAACTTTATGAACTTTAAAAACTTTTAACTCCAAGTACTTTAGGCACTCAAGGCACTCCAAACTTCTTCTACACCGGATCCACATCCACTGCCACAATCACCTGCCTCCAGTCCTTTTCCCTGGCAAACGTATGCAATATGGTGGCTAATTCGAATTTGAGGCGGGCGAGGGCAGCGCCTTTTTCTATTTTGATCAGGAAGTTTTTGAGGTAGAGGTTGCGTATGCGGCCCACGGCGGGGAACTCGGGGCCAAGCACCCGCTGCCCGAAGGCATCGTGGAGCAGGGTAGCCAGGAAGGCTGCCCCCTGGTCGAGGTGGCGGGCATCGCGGTGTTTCAGCGTTATGCGTATGAGGCGGAAATAAGGGGGATAGTTGAAGGTGTGGCGTTCGGCCATCTGGCTTTGGTACATGCCTGCGTAGTCGTTGGCGCATACCTGGCGTATAACGGCATGGCCGGGGTTATAGGTTTGTATGATCACGCGGCCCTGTTTCTTTTTACGGCCCGCGCGCCCGCTCACCTGCGCCATAAGCTGGTAGCTGCGCTCGAAACTCCGGAAATCGGGGAAACTTATCATGTTGTCGGCATTGAGGATACCCACCAGGCTCACGTTTTCGAAGTCGAGGCCCTTGGTCACCATTTGCGTGCCAACGAGTATGTCAATACGCTGGTCCTCAAAATCGGCGATGAGTTGCTGCAGGGCATAGCGGGAGCGTGTGGTGTCGAGGTCCATGCGTTCGATGCGTGCCGCGGGGAAAAGCAGGGCGAGGTCTTCCTCCACGCGCTCGGTGCCGAAGCCTTTCATCATCAGGCCGGTGTGGCCGCAATCAGGGCAGGTATCGGGCACACGAATGGCATAGCCGCAGTAGTGGCAGCGGAGCATGCCGTCGCGTTTGTGGTAGATGAGCGTAACGTCGCAGTTTTTGCATTCGGGCGTCCAGAAGCAGGTGTTGCATTCCAGCCGTAGCGAGAAGCCGCGCCTGTTCTGGAAAAGGATTACCTGTTCGCCACCATCCAGCGCTTGCTGTATGCCTTCCACCAGCGGGGCGGAAAACACCGATTTCATCGTGCGGAATTTTGTTTCCTCTTTCAGGTTCACCACTTGCACTGTAGGCAGGAGCATGCCGCCAAAGCGTTCACTCAGTCCCGCCAGCCCGAATTTCCCGCCGAGGGCATTGGCATAGGTTTCTATAGCCGGAGTGGCAGATCCTAACAGCGTTTTGGCCTTGTGGAGGCCTGCCAGGTAGATGGCTGCATCGCGGGCATTGTAGCGCGGGGCAGGGTCGTATTGTTTGAAGGAGGTGTCGTGTTCCTCATCCACGATGATGAGTCCCAGCTTGCTGAAAGGCAGGAACACGGCCGAGCGTGCGCCGAGGATTATGCGGTAGGGGCTGGTATCGTTAACGGGCGCTATCACGCTGTTCCATATTTCGGCACGTTCGTTCTCGTTGAAGCGGGAATGGTAAATGCCAACGCTGCTGCCGAAGAACCTGCGCAGGCGGTTGATGATCTGTGTGGTGAGCGCTATTTCGGGCAGGAGGTAAAGCACCTGTTTGCCGGCTGCCAGCGCATCGGCGATGAGGCGGATATAAAGTTCGGTCTTACCGCTGCTGGTTACGCCATGGAGCAGGAACACGTCCTTTTCGGCGAAGCCGGCGTTGATGGTATCGAGGGCTTCCTGCTGTATGGAGTTCAGTTGGATGGAGGCGGAGTCCTGTTCAGAATCGAAATGTTCCAGGCGGGATACGATCTTGTCGCCGGAGATTAGAATTCCCTTTTTCTCCAGCGTTTTAAGCGCGGCGGGCGAAGCGCCGTTTGCTTTGAGCAGTTCGGCGCGTTTCACATCATTTGGCTTGCCGCTGAGGCAGTGCGACATACTGATGTAGGCGATAAGCACCTGCAACTGTTTGCCGGCCTTGCGTTCCAGTTTGTCGTACACTTCGCGCAGGCGGTCCTCGTCCAGGTATTCTTCCGCAATGGTGACGAAGGACTCAGTGCGGGGTTTGTAGCGTTGTTCAAGTGTTTCCTCGGTGAGGAGCAGCCCTTTTTCGATCATCGTTTTGATGAGGGGCAGCACCTTGGGGTGTTCCACCAGGTCGGCCACTTCGCCAAGAGTGAGCACTTCGCGGGCAATCAGTGCTTTGATGACGGTTTGTTCTTTTTCGCTCAGGGCGAAAGAATATTCAGTATTTGCGGGGTTGAGGATTACACGGGTTTCGCTGGTCAGCTTAAAGCCTGGAGGCAGGGCTGCGTTCATTATTTCGCCGGGAGCGCACATGTAATATATTGCCATCCATTCCCAGAAACTGAACTGTATTTCGTTTACGATAGGTTCCTCGTCCATCACCGCAAGGATATACTTGGGCACCACCATGGGCGGCTTTTCGTGGACGCTACGCACGAGCGCTGTGTAAAGTTTTTTCTTGCCAAACTGCACGGCCACGCGGATGCCTGTCTTCACGCTACCATTCATGTCGAAAGGCACACGGTAAGTAAAATAGCCATCTACCGGAAGGGGCAGGAGCACATCTACGAAAAGGGTCTGGCGCATGGGGATTAGCTTTGGGGTTCGGGGTTTTCGCCTTCGGGTTCACGTATACGTTTGCTCCCTGCGTAAATACTGAACTTGGCAAAACGGCATTCGAGCTGCCCGTTAAAAACAGGGAGTTTTGCCGTAGGTTTCAGACCAATAAACTTCAGGGCATGCAGGTCGGCGCTAATTATCCATGCATCGAAACCGGAATAGCGCGTCTTGAGTCTGTCGCCGATGGATTGGTAAAGTTTTACGATATCTTCAACCTGTATGCGTTCGCCGTAGGGAGGGTTCATGATGAGGATGCCGGGGCCATCGGGCGGTTCGAAGGTTTCGAAAGGGGAAACATGAAGGTCGATGTCCTTGTGCAGACGGGCAGAACGGATATTGCCTTTGGCAGCGGCAAGGTTGCGTTCGGAAATATCGGAACCGATGATGAGATGTTCAAATTCAACTTGTTCGTCGAGGGATGCATCCACCATCGCGTTCCACATATCATTGTCGTAATCGTTCCAGCGCATAAAACCAAAGGTGTCGCGGTATTGTCCAGGGGGAATGTTGTTGGCGATAAGCGCAGCTTCGATAAGCAGCGTGCCTGATCCGCACATGGGATCAATGAAGTTCGATATTTTATCCCAGCCGGAAAGCAAAATGAGTCCTGCTGCCAGTACTTCACTCAGCGGGGCTTCGGCAATGGCCTGGCGGTAGCCGCGTTTGTGCAGCGACATGCCCGAACTGTCAAGAGAAACATCGCATTTGTTGCGGTATATATGGAGGTTTATTCTGACATCGGGGTTTTCGGTATCCACCGAGGGGCGACGCCCGAACTTGTCGCGGAAGCGATCAACTATGGCATCCTTGGATTTGAGCGAGGCGTAATGAGAATGTGTGATAGGGGAATCGGTTACCACGGCATCTAGGGCAATGGTCTGGTCCACATCAAAAATATCCTCCCATTTAAAAGCATTTATTTTGGTGTAGAGTTCTTTCTCATCAGCGATCTCAAATGAAGTGAGCGGAACGAGTATGCGTAGGGCAGTGCGAAGCCAGTAGTTGGCTTTGTAAAGCAAGGCTTTGTCGCCTTTGAAACTAACTGCGCGTCGAAGAACGGTGACCTCTGTTGCCCCGAGTTGGCGTAGTTCAATGGCGAGGACTTCTTCGAGGCCGGAGATGGTTTTGGCGATGTAAGTGGCGGAGGAATAGTGTTGGTCTTTCAAGGGAGTTTATTTTTGTTAGTGCCTAAAGTACTTAGAGTGCCTAAAGTACTTAGAGTTAAGAGTTAAAAAAGTTATAGTTTAAGTTTTGTACTGATGGAGGTGAAGAGAGAGTGTTAACTTAACTGTGTAAACCCCGTGTTCAATTAACTGCATAAAGGGT
>CAZEDO010000100.1:0-13229 GCA_964511085.1 uncultured Lentimicrobiaceae bacterium | reverse complement strand
ACCAGCCGGGGCAGGAGGAGCCCCGGCTGAAAAGGGTAATTTGGAATATAAGCGGTCAGGAGGCCGCTATCTCAGCAAGCTTAGTTTGAAACTAAGCTTAGCGGGGCTCCGCCTTCATATGAATTAATCTCACATACTCCCATTCCGAGGGCGATATCAAGCCGCTCCCGCTCCCGCTCCCATGAAGTCATCCCGTCAATAGAAACTGAAGATGCTTTGATTTCTTGCTGTCCCTTGTATAAAATATTTTGATAACGGATACAATTCTGATCAATCCTTTGTATATTAGCATCCTTAAAGCCCTTAACTCCTATACTAAGGTGTCTCTTTTTCTTCTCTGTACTGCATTCCACACATCGGGGGTTTTAATTCATAATTGATTCATCATAAAACCCATATTATCATGAAATCAAATTATTTAAACATTTTAGTTGCAGCAATCGTATTGATGGCAGCAGGTTCAACATTCTCACAGGTTGCCATCAACACCGATGGAACATCACCTGATAATTCAGCTATGCTGGATGTAAAAAGTACAACAAAAGGCATGCTGGCTCCCAGGATGACTCAGGCACAACGAATTGCCATTACCAGCCCTGCTGCAGGGCTTATGATCTTCCAAACCGATGTTGCACCGGGTTTGTATTGTAATTACGGTACTCCGGCCCTCCCTTCCTGGGCTTTGGTGGGAATTAATGCCGGCCAGTGGCTTAACAACGGAACAAGTATTTATTACAACAATGGTTATGTCGGTATTGGAAACTCCACGCCGGAAGCCAGCCTTCATGTAGCCGAATTTACTGGAATCCGCACCGGAACATTCGGAACAAATATAAGTCCATGGTCTTCCGGCACTAATGTTGCCGTAGGTAACGACAATGAAGATGCAGTGTTATACGTAGGCCAGGCTCCCGGTACAGAAGGATATCTGTTGTGGCAATATAATTCCATCCTGGCCAATGCATATTTCAGTATTGGAACCTATAACGGAAGCAATAATATGATCTTGCAGGAATATGGCGGGAATGTAGGGGTAAGAACCAACTCTCCCGCTGCTATATTCCATGTGGCGGAATACAGCCCAAGTTATACAGGCCTTTTCGGGACACCCATAAGTGCCTATAATGCAGGCACCAATGTGGCCATCGGCGATGATAATGCGAGTGCTGTATTGTATGTTGGTCAAAGTGCAGAAAATAAGGGATTATTGAAATGGGACTATGATCTAATACCATCCAATGCCTATTTCAGTGTGAGTACCTATGCCGGCTTAAATCCTTTGATTTTGCAGGAGGGAGGTGGAAGAGTCGGAATTGGCACCATTGCGCCAGGCTCAATGCTGGATGTCCATTATGATGGTTATACATATAATTATCTAGGCTATAGTAATAGTATAGGTAGTTATTTCTATCATAATGAGCTGGAAGGCGATGGCGACGGCCAGGCAGCCCTCTTCGCTTACAGGACCCGTGCTACTGTTAATGATGGGACTGGGTATGCTTTATTAACAAGTAATACAGCCCTCAAAGGCTATTCCTTCTGGGGAGATTTATACAGCTTTGGTACATCGGGGTTCAATGATAACGATCTTAGTCGATGTGGAGGCGTTTTAGGTGGTCAGTCCAGTGGTAGCTACTGGGGATCTCTTGGTTATAAAAACAGCAGCCTCACTTCTTACGGTGGCTATTTTACAAGTTATACAAGCGGTACCGGCAAAAATAGCCAGGCATCTACAGGGATAGGGATAGGGGCATGGGGCGATCTGATTGGAGCCGATATTCACGGTAAAGTCTATGGTGTTTATGCTGAAGGAGAAAATTATTCCATGTATTCGAATGGCCCGGTTTACAAAAACAACATTGATGTTCACCTGCAGCAAAACGGTACTGGAACCAATACCGTTTTATTTACGAATGTTTCAACAGATGTCACCGTTCAAACGAGCGGCTATGCAACTTTATCGGACGGAAAGGCAAACATTGCTTTTGACCCGGCATTTGCCGCCTCAGTATCTTCGGAATCACCTGTGGTAGTAACTGTAACACCTACCGGCAATTCAAACGGAGTTTATCTTTCCGGAGTTTCAAAGAATGGATTTTCGGTGGTAGAAAATAATGATGGCAAGAGCAGTGTTACAATCAGTTTTATAGCTATCGGCAAACGGGCCGGATATGAACACCCCATCCTTCCAAAGGAAGTGACTGATGCCGGATATACCCGGAATATGACCAGGGGTTTGCATAATGATGCCGATACCAAAACTAACGGAGAAGGCCTTTATTATGAAAACGGACAGTTAATTGTTGGAATTCACCCATCTGTTTTACCTGATCCGGATAAACCGGCAATGGAAACTGTGATTCCAAAACCAGGTACGCCTCCGGCCAAAGGGCAGTTAAATCCATACAGCTGCTCAGGAATCGGAGAACCGGAACTGGTTAAGCCGCAGGTTGCTGTTAAGGAAATACCTGCTGTTAACAGTGCCGGGGAAGGAAAGCCCGTTGCCCCGCCCGTAAGGCAACCAGAACCTGTAATTAATGAAAACGGGAATACTTCGGAAAAGAACAAAACCGATTAAAAAACACTAACAGGCAAGCACCCGGTTAGAACAGGGTTTAATTGAAAGGGTGTTACGGTTGGAGACCGCTATTTCGGCAAGCATAGTAAGGAGACTAAGCTCAGCGGGGTTGTGAAGTCAGGAATATAAGCGGTCAGGAGACGGCTATCTCAGCAAGCTTAGTTTGAAACTAAGCTTAGCGGCTGATGTCGAAGACTAAGCTCAGCGGGGAATAAAACACTGAACTTTGTATCATGGTAAAGATTAGCTGATGTCAGATTTTAAGATAAATTTTGATAGATACATCTAATTAAGTATATTTGTACTTGATTTCTTCAATTAATTAATAATACTTAAAATTATGATCGTATGAAAAAGACAATTACGTTTTTTATTGGAAGCTTCTTAGCTCTATCATTGCTAATGATGTCCTGCAATTCTGGAGGAAATGAGAACAATAATTCCGGAACAAATCCGGAAAATGCTGATGCACAAAAGGCTGGCCAATCGGCTGTGCAGGATGATGCATCACAGAAAGACATTGTTAAGGTGGCACTTGGATCTGCTGATCACACAACCCTGGTAGCTGCATTGAAGGCTGCCGAATACGTTGATGTTCTATCAAATGCAGGACCATTCACAGTTTTTGCACCAACAAACGCAGCTTTCGATAAGTTGCCGAAAGGAACTGTTGAAGGACTTGTGAAACCTGAGAAGAAGGCTGATTTGCGCAACATTCTGGAATATCATGTTTATGTTGGAAAACTTGATCAAACCTTCTTTAAAGATGGACAGGTGCTTGGTATGGTGAATGGAGGGAAGGTGACAATGGGCGTTAAAGATGGGAAAGTTACTGTGAACGGTGCAAATATTATAGCTTCTGTTCCATGCAGTAACGGAATTATCCATGTGATTGATGCTGTTTTGCTGCCACCGGCAAAGAAATAAGAGAATTATCAATAGCTTGCTTTTATAAATCCCAGGTTTTAGTTAGGCGACATCCTGGGATTTATTATTTTTATCAGATTACCAAATAAGCTTAAGGTTATAAATCCTTCCTCCTGAAAATCCGCAAGGCAATAGAAATGGGAAGTACGACCCATAGAAGCATTACTGAAAGCGCCAGGGCTATTCCAAATGATGATCCGAAAAACTGGTTGAAAACTGCACCGGTGTAGCCCATCAGCGCAGAAATATCCATTTTGAGCAATACCATGATGCGGGCCAGATCCACAGGATTGAGGCAACTCAGGAAAATAGTTAATTTTTCCAACGGATAATCCGAGAAGGAAAACATTACCATCAATAATATTCCATCAAAGATCAATGTGAAATAAAACCAGAGCAACATCGAAATTCCGATTCCCCGGGTTTTGTCCCGTGTGAGCACTGATGCCAGGAAAGCTAAGGATACAAATACCATCGTAAGCAGGCTGCCTGACAGCAGAAAGTACCAACCAACAGTTGTTCCGTCGAAAATGATAACTGGCAAACCAATCCCGATCCAGAATGCGGCAAGCAGTGAAATTCCAACACCGGCATATACTCCAAGCAGAATATTGCTTCGTTTGAGGGGTTGAGCCACCAGCAATTCAATAAACTCGTATGAGTTGAAGAAGTAAATTGTTGTAAACAAAATGCTCACCAGCGGAACAACAATCAGGAGTACTGTGAGCAAACTGCTCAAGCCTTTGGATACATCTTCATTCATCATGAAAAGCCCGAATGAACTGAGTGACAAGAGCATTACATAGGCCAGGAGTATACGGTTCCTGAAAATATCGTGGAGAACATATTTTATTATTTTATTCATCATAGTTTATTGCAACAAATGAAATAAAGCTTTTCCAAGTTTTTCTTCGCCTGTCTCTGATTTTATGTCAACGATGCTCTTGTAAAACTTAGCTTCTCCTTCAACAATATAGGCAATACTATCAGCTATTTCCTCAACTTCACTCATTATATGCGAGGTAATAAGGATCAGTTTTCCGGCAGTTTTCTCATTGTTGATCTTTTGTTTGAGTATTTCTGAAGTAACAGGATCGAGACCAGCGGTGGGTTCATCAAGAATAATAACGTCAGGATTAAAAAGAAATGCCAAAGCCGCGCTTACTTTCTGTCTGGTCCCCCCCGAGAGTGCCCTCATTGGTTTATTAAACATCTCCTTCAGTTTAAATGCACTTATGAGTTCTTCATCGAAATGATCTTTCGCCCGATTTTCGCCTAAATCTTTCATCATACCAAATAAGTAACCCATGCGCATATTGTCAGGATATCTGCCAATTTGAGGCATGTAGCCAATCCGGCGTTTGTACAACACATCTCCAGAAATGTTTCTGCCATCAAATAAAATTGTTCCGCTTTCGGGAATTACCATGCCAAGCAAACATTTTATCAGAGTAGTTTTACCTGAAGCATTCGGGCCAACCAAAGCAACAACCTGCTCCATTCCGAAGTGGAGGTGGAGGCTCTTAAGTGCCTGCAGTTTGCCATACTGTTTTGTTAAACCTTCAATCTGTATCATTGGCGAATTATTTGCATAGAAGGTTCATTATCGGATATGTTAACATAGGACATTGAAGGTAAAGCGCGTTCGGCTTTATCGAGAAGTTCGACCATAAAACTCCGAAGCAGAAATACAGAAGAAGGAAGCCTTTCGATAATTTGAGAGTACAGGCTTACCGGACGGTATGGAATATCACCTATACAATCACGATCCAGATCATAGCCCGAATATTTTTCCCAGTAATTACCCTGCAGGAAATTCAGGTTTTCTGTTCCGTTAGTTGTGAAATCAAAGGTATTGCCCATAAAATTATTGAGCAGGAAAGTATCCTTTTCGCAATTGGCAAGCATTCGCACTGCAAGCCCGTTGTTGAGAAAATTATTTTTTTCAATCTTAACCTCATTGGTTCCTTCCATATAAATACCGGAAGTATTTTTCGAAAATGTATTGTTTGAAATATAGCTTCTTGTTATGTCTTTCAGCAGCAATCCAAAGGACGAAGTTCCCCAGTTTTGTTCAAAAGTATTATTGGTCATCCTTATATGTTTTGTGTACATAACGGCTACACCACTTCCATTGTTGCGAAATGTATTGAATGTATAATTATCGTCATTTGAAAACATAAAATGCAGTCCATAGCGAAAGTTATTACTGCTAAGATTTTTTGTGATAAAACAATGTGTTGCAAACTCGAAATAAATCCCATCACGTTGCCAGCTTATTTTATTATCTGAAATGATGATATTGTGCGAATACCAGAGATGTATTCCATTGCCTGAATGAATAACGGAGTTATTCCCGCGGATACTATTCCCGCTGATAGTTCCTCCGTTTACCTTAGCGAGATAAATTCCGAAACAGGTATTTTCGAGTCGGTTGCCGATAATACTGACATTATCACCTTTCTCGACCCTGATCCCGGCTTTGTCCTTTATGTTGGAAATTCCACTGTTGCGGATCACAAAACCACGGACTGTTACATTTGGAGCCCTGATTATAATCAGATTACTTTTATTCCGGCCGTCAAGAATGGGATAATCAATACCAACAAGACTTACAGACTTGTCAATCAAAAAATCAGCGGTGAAATAAGTTGCCTTGGCGACTTTAATCACATCTCCATTCCGGGCCAAAGCCATCGCCTTTTGCGGCGTGTTGATCTTTGTTCCAGGCTTAACGACGATTTCGCGGGCAACTGAATTTTGCATGTTGCAAAGCAAAAATAAAGTTAATAGTAGTATATGAAGATATAACGGAAGTGCTGATGAAATGAGTTTTATTCCACTGATTACAAATGATTTACCATGTTGCTTTATTCTTTTCATTTCCGGCTGTTAAGCTCTTGCCAGGTCATAATTTCACCGCCTAATTCAGTCTGAAGTGTTTTAGCAGAAGCTATATTGCTAAAAGCCGCGAGATTACCACCCATCGGGCTTTGGATGCTGTCGCTGTGAAGAAATGTAGATTCTGTTGCATTAAGAAGCGTACCGGGTTTATTATAGTCACTTACAAAATACTGATTCTTTTCATGCAAACCATTCACTTTTATGTATCTGACAAGGCATTCTTCAGAATCGAAGGTAAGTACTTTTCCTTTTGAAGTAAGCATGCCTGCGGCATATTGAGGATCCATGACAGTCATGCGGCATTGTTCGCAATTATCCTTCCCATAATTTATCGGACGCATTTCATGTTTACACGAAATACAAAACAGCAGAAGAATAAAAAATATTGGAACTAATTTTTTCATCAAAACTCTCAATTATTGGCTAAAACAAGTGTAGGTAGTAAAACAAAATTTCATCAAACAAGTTCAGCCTGAATACTCAGATGGAGGGAATCCGGTTTTTCGCAAAGAATTGTTCACTGATTGAAACACCAACAATTCCTAAAGCTGCTATTATTACGAGATAACCTCCCATGTCAGGAAAAGAACCTGCCAGGAAGTTCAGTAATTGTTTATACCCCAGCAATGGAGGTTGATAACTCATGCCTGGTACTTTTATGGCAGCATGAGGATTCAGGTTATGGCCATAATCGTAAAGCCATTGGTAAAAATCGTAAAAAGCAACACCACCAGCACCAAGCAGTGCTATGATCCATGTCCATAGAAGATATCGTTTTCGTGCAATTGCAACTACTACTCCAAAAGCTATAAGCAGTCCGAGTGCCCATGGCATGATTTTAAATTCGGGGAATTCGTCTTCTTTAATTATTTTCATTCCGATATAGTGGTTTAATCCATTTATTTTATCCACATCACCGGTTATCTTATACAACCATATTTTCATCTCAAGCCCTTCAGGATATTGTGGTGCCTCAAGCATGATTTTCCAGAAGGGTAAAAAGAATGCTCCGATCATCAGTAAGGAACACAGGAAGATAATATTTCTGGAGGTTGTTTTCATCTTGCAATTGTTTATTACCTATACCAAAATTTACAAAATTAAAAAGAGAAGGTTGATATTAGCTGTTTTTTGCAAGCTATTATCAACCTCCTCCATATTATTTTTTTAATTAATATCAGTTTCTGGTATTTACTTGGATTCCGCTGTAGCTCCACCCGAGAAAGTCAAAGGAACATTGGCTGATGCAGGCGAAACTCTAGCATAACCCTGCATTTCCTGGTGTAGTGCTGAACAAAAATCAGTGCAATAGAATGGGAACATACCTGCGCGGTCTGGCACCCATTTCAAAGTTGCAGTTTCGCCCGGCATAATCAGTAATTCGGAATTATTAGCACCTTTAACAGCAAAACCATGCGGTACATCCCAGTCCTGTTCCAGGTTGGTAACATGGAAATAGACTTCATCACCCAATTTAATACCTTCGATGTTATCGGGGTTGAGGTGCGACCGGATTGCAGTCATATATACATCAAGCCTGTTTCCTTTTCTGATAACCTTAGCTTCTGCTTCCGATTTTGCAACAAATGGGTTGGCATTGTCTTCAATTTTAAAGAACTTTTTAGAGTTTTTTACAATTTTGTCAGCAGCAATGGCCTGAGCATAATGAGGTTCGCCGATAGTCGGAAAGTCGAGGAGTAAGGTCATTTTTTCACCACTTATGTCGAAAAGCTGGGCTGATTGGGTTAACTCCGGTCCGGTTGGAAGATAACGGTCCTTGGTGATCTTATTCAGAGCTATCACATATTTCCCGCTTGGTTTCCGCGAATCCCCGCCAGGTACGCATAGGTGTCCAATTGAATAGTAAGTGGGTGCGCGGTCAACAACTACGCGTTTTTCAACATCCCATTTCACAATTTCTGAGGATACGAAGAACGAAGTATAGGCGAAGCCCTTGTCGTCGAATTCGGTATGCAATGGCCCGAGTCCGGTTTGCTGAACTTCACCGGCAAGAACCTCGTCATATTTCAATACAGGGATGCCTGAAACTTCACCTTCAAAGGCCTTGTTTTCAATGGCTTTCTGTAATTTCTCGAAAGAGAATACAGGAATGGTTGCGGCTAACTTACCACTTGCTACAATATACTTACCATCAGGGCTAACGTCGCAACCATGGGGAGATTTGGGGCAGGGAATATAATAAACCAAACCTGGCATTTCTTCAGCCAAAATTATAGTAACTTCCTTTTCTGCAGTTGAAGTTGCTGAATGTGTTTTTTCGTTGTAAGTATTGTGCATATAATTAGCCGGGATTTTTTTTCCTTTGCCCTGGGCAATCAGTTCTTCAGCCTTTTTCCAGTTGATGGCCATCACAAAGTCCTTGTCGTTCTGACTGGCGTTCACTTCCAGGAGGTTATGCACCTGTTCTGAATTGTAACAGGTAAAAAACATCCAGTCGTGGGATACGCCTTTGCCGGCATGAGCCAGGTCGTAGTTAAAGCCGGGTACAATAACCTGGAACGCAACACTCATATTTCCACTCTGAGGATCTACTTTAATAAATGTTGCAGCTCCTTTGAAGTTCTCTTTAAAAGTATTGATAGGAACATCATCTTTGCCATCCAATGGAACTGAAAAACGCGAGTTACCTACAACATATTCAGTATTTTCTGTGCAGAAAGGCGAAGCATGGTTTCCTCCGGCATTAGGAAGTTCTATAATATCGACTGTGCGGAAAGTAGTAAGATCAATACGGGCGATACGCGGACTATTGTTGCCGTTGATAAATATCCATCGTCCGTCGTCCTCACCGTTTGTTTTGCTGAGTTCGGGGTGGTGGCTGTCGTCCCATGGAACAAAACCATGCGACGTATTAAGCATAGGTTTGGATTCTTCAGTATATCCCCAGCCTGTGGTAGGATCCTGTGAAAATACAGGAATGTTTTTAAGCAGGCGTCCCGATGGAAGTCCATAAACACCCAATTGACCGCTAAATCCTCCTGAAGTGAAGAGATAGAATTCATCATACTTTCCAGGTGCTACATATACCTTTTGGGCGGCATCGCCAGCCATGAGGCTACCTACTTTCTTAGGCTTGCACGAAGTGAATGATCCTCCGATCATTGCCAGCAAAGTCATGCCAATTAAAATTAGTTTGATTTTTCTCATGATTAATCGATTTGTTGGTTTGTTGATTGATTGATTGATTGATTGATTGATTTTGAAAATTATTTCTTATCGTTCTGCCGCAAATATTCCACGATGTTGCGAGCTTCATCATCGCCAATATTCTGGTTGGCCATAGGTGTCAGAATTTCTTCAAACAATTTTTTAGCAACAGGATCAGACTTTATCATTGTTTCAGGACCGGTAATCATATTCATGATCCATTCAGGCGTGCGACGATTTGTAACGCCCATTAATCCAGGGCCTACAAATTTATCGGCTGTAAGTTTGTGACAGGTGGTACATTTGGTTGCGAAAACGGCTTTCCCAAGATCTGCTTTTGCCTGATCGATAGCTCCAAGCTTTACTTCGGTAAATTTTCCAACACCCTTGCTGTCGCTTGGCGCTTTGGTGTCAACAACAACATTTACTGCGGGAGCAGGTTCAGTTGGTGATGTTGATGTTCCTGATCCGCATGCCTGCATGAGCACTATTACTCCTGCTACGGCCAGGCTTTTGATTGTTATTTTGCAATTTTGGTTTTTCATATGGAAACTAGTAAGAGTTAATAATTTGGTTTTTTGTTCAATTGCCAGGTATTATGATCATAACAACAAATATAATGAATGTATCAGAAAACAGGTAACTAATTACTTAAATTTATTTAAAATTCTTTCTCTTTAAAATTAATTTCGCTAAGGGTTAATTCCCTATTGCTCTGAAGTGGAGAATTTCATTTCTATTCAGTAAGTTTTAAAGCTTTCGGGTACAAAATATTATTTTCGAGGTGCACATGAATATGAAGGTCATCTTCAAATTGCTCCAGCAGTTTAAAAGCAACCTGGTAAGTATTACAACTGTCAGCTGGCACAACATAGTTTTGGGTTATCTCATTAATATGGTCCATGGCACCGCCTGCAAATTCATGTTCACCTTGCATACGGGCAATTTCAGCTGTTATAAGTGCCTTAGCCTCTGGTGAGTTGCCTTCAAGGGCTTTCTTAATAGCGGGGAAAAGAACTTCCTCTTCGTTTTTAAGATGTTGCAGGAGTTCTTCGTTTATCCTGGCAAACAGGTCGGCAACTTCAATTAGCTCCGGGTGATGGTCACTATGCACAGAAGCAATTTTTTGCGTATAAAAGACAAGATCAGGGAGTGCTTTTGAAACAAAAACGTGATGGGTATTAACAATATAATCACAAAGGAAATCAAGCTTCCATTCTTTAAAATTTTGATTCCCACTAGCAGTGGTATGTTTGAGTTCAATCAATTCTTTTAAGAAGCCGGTTAGTTCAACACCTTTTTCTTCACATGCCTGTGTCAGGCTTTTTTTTCCACCGCAGCAGAAGTCGATTCCTTCTTTTTTGAACAAGGATGCGGACCTGAAATCGTCTGCAACAATCTCGCCTATTGTTATTTCTTTTATTGAATCCTGATTCATGATATTGTTTCTTAAGATTTGATGTGGCAAATGTACAACATTAGTTTATTAAAATACTAAAAGGTCTTTTATTATTTTAAAGAAATATTTGAGTACCTTTGTTCCATTAACAAAATACAAACTATCCAAAACGTGTTTAACAAGGAAACAGAATATGCCCTAAGAGGCCTGGTTTACATTCAGCTTCAAAACCTGGGTGGGAGGAGACCGGGTATTATCGAGATTTCGCAAGAAATAGATGCACCCCAGTTTTATACGGCTAAGATTTTGCAGAGGCTTGTAAGGCTTGGGGTTGTTGAGTCGCAGAAAGGAAAGGGAGGTGGTTTCTTTTTTGACAAGAGAAAGCCTGATCTGTCCATAAAGGAACTGATTCTAGCTACGGAAGGCGCAAGAACAATCCAGGGATGTGCATTCGGGCTGAAGCATTGCGACGAAAACAATCCATGTCCTTTGCACGAAAAATATGCTCCAATCCGTGCAGCATTAATCAGCTTAATTACGGAGGAAGGGATTCAAAGCCTCGCCCAAAAGATATTTATAGGAAAAGAAACTATACCGACTCACCTGAGATGAGGCTGATGTAGATTTACCAGGGTATTTAATCTCTAAGAGTTAAATATCAGACTTTTGCGGTAGGGGAATTCATTTTCTGAAAGCAGAATTGCAACTTCTTCTATGTTCAGAGCGGCATTACAAATGCCGCTCTGAGGAGTTGAAAACTTAAGCCAGCAAAAGAACACTTAAGCCAGCAGGTCAGCACAAATTAAATCTGCGCGAGGGGCACCATTTCAAATGTTGCTCATCTGGAGATTCAATCTATTTCATGAAATTGTGCAATGTAAAATTGTTAAAAGATTCCTGATAGGAGCAACTTTGAGGTTGCTGATCATTATCCAGCCAATGACGCGTCATTGTCCCGGTGCAGACCACATCGGAGTTCATGTATGGATCGAGATGATCGATACCTGAGACTTTACCATCAAACTCAAAAACTAATTGATTGTTGCTATAACTTTTGAAAGTAAAATTGATATTGAATGCATAATAATAGGTGTCCAGAAAGTCGTGCACGGTGTGGTGAGGGATAACACTGCCACTACCGTTGCAGGTTTCTTTAGACCCGGCATCAGGGTATTCGATGGTATAGTTAATGGAAATAGATCCAGCTCCATTTGACTGGCATACTATATAATCATCTTCAGGACCTCCGCTAAGAGATCCTGAGGGGATGTATTCGGGATAAGGAATCGGTACAGGGCAATCGAAGGTGAAAGCGCCGACAAAGATACCGTAATCTTTGCTTTCGAGATAAGGAGGGATATCATTTTCTAAATCAACTCCTATGATTCCCCAATCAATTTCCTGATTGGTTTTGTAATCCCATCCGATTGCTGGCGCGGCTACGTCTGCGCTATCAGTGGTTCCCCTGTAAAACCGTATTTTATTCATTGCTCCGTTTTCGGTACCGCTGCCCCCGAAAGCACCCTTCAAGGTGTATTTGCCATCATCACCCGTAACTACTGTGTTCTTTGGCCCATACCAGGTTTTTCCATCGGTAATGCAAATACTGCGGGCAGAAATGTTGGATAATTTATTCCCCAGAGGGTCGGTAATGGTCATTTTTACATTGTGATAGCCCCATCCAAGACGCTGAAGGAAGGGAACAACCAACTGCCCTTTATTTTTACTCACGAGGTACTGGGCTATATCGTTTCTGAGTTCATCCATACTTTTAGAACCCCTTCCTAAAATTCCAAAAATATCCTTAAACGATGCGCCAATAACAGGGAAATCTATTTTTCGGGTTACACCATAAGGGGCATGGACATCTAGTATCTGAGGATTGGTTCGATGCAAGCCAGCGAATAAAACTACCCCAAAGCCCTCGATACTTGGATAGTCCTGAACATCCGGCATATTATAAGAGGCATATAAGAAAGGTCGTGGTTCTTCAGGATTACCGCCACCGACGTCACCATTTTGAAAATATTCCGACAAATAAGCTGATTCTTCAATCATATAGTCAGCACGAGTGGCTGCTGTTCCAATTCCATGATTTCGTGTATCCAAGGGCATCTGGTCTCTTAATACATAAAATAAATCGGTTCCCGCTATTAAATGCATCATGTAGTGACCGGATTCATGCGCCATATCTTTTTTAATTAGTTCCGGATTAGTTGCATTAAAAACAACCGTAATTTGATTAGAAATTTC
>CAZEDO010000099.1:0-13326 GCA_964511085.1 uncultured Lentimicrobiaceae bacterium | reverse complement strand
AAAACAACTGCTGACAGCTTCCGTAAAAATATCCTTGAACGCGGTGGCACCGACGATGCTATGAAAATGTACCGACTGTTTACGAACGGTAAAGAACCAAGTGTTGAACCATTGCTGGAACGCCGGGGTTTGGAATAGAGTATGACCCTTACTTTTACATAAGCCTGTCCTGTTTGGATGGGCTTTTTTTATTTAAAAACTTAATTGGTCACAATAATATTTTTCACTTCCCAGGTAGAGGCGTCGGCATTTGAACTTATGTACTTAAATGCAATCTTAACATCAGGTTCTCCAAGAAAGGCAGTTGGAAGAATAATATCCCCTGAGCTAACAAATGACCAATTGGTTCCGGAAGGGTATCCAGTCACTAATAATTGTTCCCAGGTAGCCGTTGATGGAGGGCCACTGGAATAATTTTTCGAGATCCATACAGTATGGTTAGAGAGGACGTTTGTAACACTGCCTTTATTAATGGCGTGGGCAAACCGGAGAACAGCTCTGGAGGCATCACTAAGATTGATTGATGGCGAAATGAGCCAATCTTCATTGGGATAATTACCACCTTGAAATCCTGATATATCAACACAACCATACGTTGCATTGTAAGCCCAGTTCTGATCACCAACTATGCTTTGAGTTGTAAAATTGTTCAAACCATTCGCAAATGATTCACTAAAAAACACATAATCATTGTCAAATCCGATGATATCGTTAGAGTCGCGAAGTATTAACTCGAATGTTGGTGAAAAATAACTCAGTATACCTTCAATGTTTCCTGACCCATAAGGTACTGAAAGTGTTGCAAAATTTGCGAAATTACTCGTCCTGACCTCAAACAAATTACTAACTCCTTCGAGGAAATGAGTGCCTGGCGAATTCCCATCTGCCCAGGTAAGGCCGGCATCTACAAATCGCACATCTTCAATCCGGACCAATTTATTTACCATCGAAAAATTCAATCCGGAGGGTGTAACTACCATTGGATCAGGAACAAAACCAGGTAAGCCATCACAGTAAATATGTTGGTTGATCTCTGGATCAGAAAGTTGACCAATTGCACCATTATACATACCGCCGAGCAGAGGTAACCCTCCATACCTTCCAACAAACATTCCCTGACACTTTATGAAGATTTTTTGCCCTCTTTTATAATGCGTAAAAAGGTTTGTCCTGTCAAGTCTTATCTCAACACCAGCTGATTCATCCTGGATTACAAGTTGTTTGTAAAAATTACCGGATTCGTCATTTGCTGTTATGATCCCTGAGATAATAATTGAATCATCGACATAGTCACACAATCCCGGATACCTTATCAGAAGAGCAGCTATTGTTGAATTTGCTGTTAATCCCGGATCCGGAGTTGCAATTGTGGTAAAACTCAATTCGGGACCATAAAAAGTTAATGAACTATTGGTTGCATAAGCTCTGACATAATAGACAGAAAGCGGAAGCAATCCCGTTATTGATGAGCTAAATTTTCCAAGGCCCCCGCCATCAGTTGTATGAGAATCCAGGATGGTGGGATGTTGAGATAAACTCCAGCAAACACCCCGGACACTAACATCGGAAGTACCCTGGTAAGTAACGGTTCCGCCGCAAGTAGCTGAATCACAACCGATCTGTATAACCGCTTCTGTGCTTATCAGTGGCATCAGGGCTGTTGGATCTTTTTTGTCATCCTTTTTACAGGCAGGCTGGATCAAGGATATAATTCCTGAGAAAAGAAAAATTAAATATACGGACTTGATTTTCATGCGAATCAGTTTATAAGGCGCAATTTACTAAAAATGGAATAAGAGTCTTTGTTTGCAAAAGAAAATGTTTGATGATCTACCAAATATAAAAAGGCGACCGTTCACAAAGTTTGACAATTTATATCTAAAATGATCTTTATCTATCAGATATATGCCCAGGATAAAGTCAGATAGGAAAGATTCATGAATTACCAATTAGCTAAACTATATTGGATTTGAAAGTAAAAGTTACCTTTTTCAATTTTAGTGATAAAAAAATGACTATCAGTTCATTTAATGAAATTTCAATATCCTCTATGTGCTAATCAAAATATCAAATAGAAAGACATTTTAATTCGATCTGTATACGATTTATACAGCACCATACCAACATAACAAATCGATTATTAAGATAATAAATACATATTCACTAATCAAACATAAGATTCTGATAAAAATATTTCATCTACCAATACGAGAAGCATATGATTTCGCTAAGGAAATTAATAAATGAAGATTTCGGAATAGACCTGCCGATTAAAGGAAGTACCGGGAATTCTATCGATAACCCGGTAATTATTGAGTGGTCACCTGATGATGACTTTGTCTCTGTTGAATTTGCTTACCTGAGGTGCATTGGAATGGCCCGGGGTATTGAGTGGAAATTTATTTCACAAAAGCAGTTAAGCCACAATGGTCGCATGTTAGACAGGCTCACTATTAAGACACGGGAATTCGGCAAATCGGAAATTATTACACAACAGGAAAACTACTATTTCGACATTACCGAGTGGATTGAAAAATCTCCATCAGATTCGAATATCCGCGAAAACTAACGGGAAAATATTTCTTGTTTTAAGTTAACAGTGAAAACGCATAACGTAAAATTACTGTAATTCAGTCTATTCCACCACAAGTTTGCAATAGAATAACATCAATATAACTATTGCTAATCCTGCCAGAAAGTTAATGAACTACTTCGCCACAGAGCAGCGGGGTATCAAAAGCTAGAAGAATTTACAAATTCTGACTCCTGTATTCTGTATCCTCCTTAGAAATAAAGCAAAAAAACGCAGCAAGCAGCGGGGAATTAAATCCAAAGAAAGATTAAAATTAGAAATATAGCTATCTTTGTGATAAATAATGTCAAATGAAAAGATTACTGGTTGTATCGATTTTGCTGATATTTACTGCAACTGTTTCATCGCAGGTTGTCCTCACTTTTAAAGATAATGCACCATTAGCAGGAGATTCTGTCATCTCTCAGGAAATTCAATTCACATTTCCCGGTAATAGTGGATCAAATCAGATATGGGATTTCTCGAAAATTCAATTTATTAACAAGAATCGGGTATCGAATACATCTGAAATGCCCGCAAAACATCCTGAAGAGTTAAGTAATTCGAACCTGGTACTGAATGATCATGGGTATGAGTACTTTCTCCGCAGCAGTGAAGACAATCTCGAAGAACTTGGCCTGGTTTCCAAAGAATATTCCTTTGTATTTTCTGACCCAATGCTAAAAATGAAATATCCTTTTTCCTATGGTGACAAATTTACTGATAACTATGGCGGTGTTGGCTCTTACATGGAAAACAGGAAAGTTGAAGTTAGCGGCAAATATACTGTTGCAGCAGATGGATATGGCACATTGATACTACCTGAAAAGATTTTAAAAGATGCTATGAGGCTCAGGATTGAAGAAACAGGAGTGCAGATTAATCCTTGTAATTCAATTGAACGAAAAATTGTAAGGTATCTTTGGTATGTTCCGTCTGTCAGGTACGCAGTACTCGGATTTTCTACTTCAGAACATACCATCTCCGGACAAGAACCGAAAATTTTAAATTCCGGATTCATAAGTGAGAAAATTTACCACAAGGGAGATATAACAGCTTTATCCCAAAACCTGAATGACCACGATCTTGCTGAAACATCTGTTGTGCTATTCCCAAATCCTTTCAATAAAAAGCTTAGTTATAATTATTTCCTGAGAAAGAAAATGCCAGTAAGCATCGAATTAATGGATATGGCCGGGAGAAGCATCATAAACCTTCTCGATAATCAAATACAGCCTGAAGGATTGCATTCCGGAGAGCTTGATGTCACTAATTTTAATCTGAAAATGGGGGTATATTATTTACGATTCTCTTTCGGAAAAAAAGTGGTTATCAGCAAAGTGGTAAAGATTTAATTTTATACTGCGAATATCTTACAAAAAAATCCTTGTTAACTTTTGATTAACAAGGATTTTTTTTGGAGACTCAAGATGTACTTTTAAAAGAACTTAACAAGCATAAGTTTTTAACAGGATGGTTATTGATCAAATTTATATCAGTCCTATCAATTTACGACACTTGATGCAGAGTTGGGCATCTTTCTGATCAATATCTTCCACATAGGTGCTTGATCTCATAACACATGTTGGAACATGGCAGTGAATTAAACCATAAGTGTGGCCTATTTCATGGATAACCTCTTTTTTTAAACGATCAAGAAGAAACGAATCATCCGACTTCATTCCATATTGCTCGTTGTTCAGCCTGAAAAGTGATGCGATAGCGGCTCGCCCGCCTAACTGAGCTTGCCCGAATATATACGTCAGAATCGGGATAAAAAGATCAACATTAAATAATCCGATGGTCTTAAAGGATCCAGGAATATTCAAAAAAATGACTTCTCTCAATAATTTATCTCCGTTGTATTGTCTTCGCCCGGGATCATAGAATTCGCTTAGATCGACACGGGTTTCTTGTATATCTGCCGAGCAATTAAATTCATGTTTAACAGCCTCAGCAAGCTTTTCGAGAAAACATTTCTCGAAATTTCCAAAAGATATTAATGTGATAGTTTGAGGATTCATTCAATTTAATATCAGCCGGCTTAAAATTCACTGACAATAATGCTCTTATTCTTAAAAATGGCAATGCCTGATCTCAAGCTTTTAGTCCGTATTTTTTAATCTTATTATAAAGGGTGACGCGATCCACTTTTAAGGCCTTTGCCGTATGGGAAATATTCCAACTGTATTTATTCAGAATTTGCAGAATGAATGCTTTCTCAAAATCATCAAGGCTTTCAACGGAACTATCAATAATGTCTTTCGCCAATGGCAGATCTTTAAGGAAGATTTTTTTACCGTTGCCAACCACAATTGCCCGTTCTATCATATTTTCCAGTTCACGTATGTTGCCCGGAAACTGATATTCCAGGATGCGTTTTAAAGCTGCAGATTCAATCGTAATGAGCGGTTTATTCATTGAAGTGCAATACTTCTTTATAAAATAATCAATAAGTAATGGAATATCTTCAACACGTTCGCGTAATGGCGGTATGTGAATATTCATGACGTTAAGCCGGTAATAGAGGTCTTCCCTGAAAGTTCCCTTTTCCACCATGCTTTTCAAGTCCCTGTTCGTTGCGCAGATTACCCTGAAATCTGAAGTTATTTCTTTATTTCCGCCCACGCGCATAAAACTTTTTGTTTCGAGCACACGTAGTAATTCTATCTGCATTTTGGTGGAAATGGTGGCAATTTCATCGAGGAAAATAGTTCCGCTGTCAGCCATTTCAAACCTGCCTTTTCGGTTAAATAATGCACCTGTAAATGCTCCCTTTTCGTGCCCGAATAATTCGCTTTCCAATAAACTTTCGGTTAGTGCCCCGCAATGCACGGTTACCATAGGATAGAATTTACGCAGCGAATTGGTATGGATAGCCCTGGCAATGAGTTCTTTTCCGGTGCCGCTTTCGCCTGTTATTATAACGGACGAATTTGTAGGAGCAACGCTTTCAACTTCCCTCAGAACCTTTTTAATAGCTTCACTTTTGCCGATCAGGTCCTCTACACTTTCCAATGAATCGACCCGTTTCTTCAGGGTTTCATTCTCCTGGGTTAAGGCAATTTGCATTGATGCATTTCTTATCAGGTGCGACAGATCGTCCGGATCAAACGGCTTTGTTATATAGTCAAAAGCGCCGTCTTTCAAAGCCTTAACAGCCGTATCCACCGTTGCAAACGCCGTCATTACGATGACTATCGAATCCTTATCCAGAGATTTTATTCTTCTGAGCATTTCCAATCCATCCATACCCGGCATTTTAAGATCAGCCAGAATAATGTCAAAATTATCAGATTCAAGCCTTGATAAAGCTTTCCTGGCATTTTCGGCACATGCTACCCGATATCCGTCTTCGGTAAACCAAAGGCTTAGCGAATCCCGAACAGATTCTTCATCATCAACGATGAGTATTGATATCTTCTTCTCCATGGTTATTCCCTCTGATTCTTAATTAACGGTAGTGAGATTAATATTGTGGTTCCTTGTCCTGGTTCTGATTTTACACTTATTTTCCCCATGTGGCTTTGCATAATACCATGAACAATTGGTAATCCAAGTCCAATGCCGCTTACGGCCTGTTTTGTCGAAAAGAAAGGTTCAAAAATATGCGGAATATCTTCATCGGAAATTCCAATCCCGTTATCAGTAATTTCAAGTTTGACGGTGTCTTCATCGGGATTTGAAGTTTTTACCAGGATTTCCCCGTTTTCCAGCACTGCTTCTGTTGCATTGATAAGTATTGCCACACAAGCCTGCTTTATCTGGTTCGGGCTGCAGAAGATCAAATCTGATTTCGCTGTATATTCCTTAAGAAATTTGATATTTGCGATCTTTATAGAATGCGACATCAAATCGTATGTTTCCTGCAATATTTCATGAAGGTTCTTTGGCTCAAAATCTTCCTGATCTTTTTTCGAAAAATCCAGTAAGCCCTTAACAATATCTCCGCAACGCTTCGTCTCATTTTCAATCAGTTTAAGATGTTTGAGCATTAACTCCTTTTTATCCTCCGTAAAATCCGGATTACTCAATAGTTTATGCACAAGTTTAGTATATATCAGAATTCCTGACAAGGGATTATTGATTTCATGTGCCACGGACGATGATAATTTCCCAAGAGAAGCTAAACGCTCTATATGGATTAATTCATTCTGGGCATTACCCAGTTCTTCCGATTTTTTCTGAACTTTATATTCAAGTTGTTGCGACCAGTTTTCCAACTCAGTTGTTGCAGTCTGGAGATTATCAAGCATGTCATTAAATGCGCACGAAACCATCCTCATGTCGTCCAACTGATTGGGTTTTATTTCAACTCTTGAGCTTCTGTCTCCATGGGCAACAGCAATACTTGCTTTTAACAATTCGTTCAGTGGATTTTTTATTTCTCTGCGGGTAAATAATATTAAAAATGAGGCAAGTAAAAGTGTTGTTAAAATTGCCAGCAGGTAAAACTCAGTTGAAGATTTTCCTACTGCAGCATCAAGATCTTTCAGAGGAACTTTAATTATCAACGAACCAAGAACTTCATCAGCGGCCTTGTGTGCATGACAGGAGCTTTGGTAGCAGGATTTCGAATTAAGAATGGGTGTTCTGATTAGAAGATGCCTTTGGCTATTAAGGCTTTTATTCATCTTACACTCGCTACTGGCAGTTATGATTTTATAGGACTTTTCTTTGGAAGGGAACATTGCTCTCAGGTTAGTATGGCAACTCTTGCAATTAGGGTTTATGTGACCTTCTGTTTCGGAAGCAAAGGATGAATAAACAAGGTCATCCTCACTATCGTACATATTTACATCCTCAATGCCAGGCAACGTGTGAATGATATCCAGGGTATTTTGAAGTGCCCCTTTATCGTTTTCCAACATTGAATGATATAAAGCTCCTTCGACGAGTGAACCGACATTGTTTCCGCTTTGGACAATAACTGTATTTAGGTACTGCTCGTATACGGATCTGAAAATAACGCCAAAAGAAACAAACAGGAAAACCGACAAGATTGAAATAATAAGAACAACGCGTCCGTAAATTGATCGCCTGAATTTTACGTACTTTCCTAAAAATGTGCTTCCTATGTTTTTTGTATTCTTTGATTGATTGAAGAAAACCATTTGGCCACTTTTTTAAGTATTGATTTAACTATAATGACAAGTTAATTACATTTCATCGCAAAGTAAAAAAAAACTGGCGATTTCTGACCAGTTTTAAATTTTTTCTTAAGACTCTATTCCGATTCGTAAATTGGAAAAGATATATCGTATTTACATATAGAATCTAAGATTAACATTTCACTATGTGTTCCTAAGGGTTTAAAAATTCTTTCTGAAAATCCTGCCATATTTCGTTGGATAAACCGGAAAGCGAATTTTCCGATAATTCACCGCCATCCTGCAATATGACCATAGAAGTTTCGGGGGAATGCTTTCTCATGTTCACGGCTAAAAAATCTTTATACCGTTCCAGTTCCGTTTTCAACCAAGCGGTTGCTTCTTCGGCCATATAGCAGGAAGGTATTTCTGCCACCCAGTTTGAGGGTTTTATATTATAAATCCACCCTCTTCCATAAGGGTCCTCATTCAACAATTGGTGGTTTCCAAATAATACAGGGTTAGAATTGAGGAGTTTTCCTGAAATAGGGGAAAACATACTTAGCGATTTACCCTTCTGATCAATTTCTGCTAATAATTCTCCTTTACTGATCTCATCGCCCGGATTTTTGAGATGGTGTATTTCTACTTCGCCGGTAATATGAAGCAATAAATCGTTCAAGCCAACTTTGGCAGTTCCTGATTTTTCCAGATAAGCCCATGTGTGATTCCTGCTGTAGAATATCCCCTGGGGAACTTTTAAAATACCTGTTGAAAGAACACCCAATACCTTTCGGAAGTGTTCTTTGATTTTTACCTGTTTGTTTAATACCAGCCAAAAAGGAATGAGCAATAAAAGAAATGCAATGATCACCAGATATTCAATTGCTTTTGTATCGAAAATGTTATAATAACTAAATCCATCCATTTTGTTTGTTTTTAGGCTTTCTACTGTTTGTTTTCGAAAGCTGGTTGCGTATTTGTTTCATTAACCCACGAAGGAGATTCCCGTAAAACAGGCATTCTGTTGATTACCCACCTGAAAATCCATATTTCTGTAAATAATACTGTCAGGGTAACTATAATTTCCATCCAGGATGGTACATAGCGCACAGCCATATCCCACCTGAAACCGATGATTGTAACATTAAGCCTGTTCAGTATTACACCCAGCATAGTAAGAATGGCTGCAAGCCTTATCAGAAAAATATTATTTGACCGGTAGCTATAGAAGAAAAGCATCATTGGCAAAAACACAAATCCGATCATCTCCAGTAGAAACCAATGACCCATTGAGGTATTGATGAGGTCCCAATGCTTCCCATGGATAAAAACAAGCAATTGCAGAAAAAAGTAAACAAACATAGTTCCTGTGCAAATTTTCGCCAACCCATGTATAATTCCATGCTGTGCACGATTATTCTTTTCACTGATCTGGTCGAAAAACACCTTATGGCTGATGGATCCCTCAAAGATAACCATTGAAATTCCAGCAAAAATGCTGGATACAAAGAACATGATTGGTATAAATTCCGAATACCAGAGTGGATGTATTTTTTCCTTTGCCATCAGGTAAAGTGCGCCTAATCCAGATTGATGAAGCATCGATAAAGTTATTCCAAAGATAACAGCAGCCAGGGTCATGCCTGAAAGGATTTTCCGGGCACGCCTGGCGCCTAGCCATTCTGCAATTGCAGGCGAGAACTCAATCAACTGTGCTATCATATACAGCAGGAAGTGCCATGCAACCAGGAACAAAACCGAACTTACACCAAAGTTGTTCCCGATAATGGGATTGATAACATTCCATGGACGCCCCAGGTCCAGCAATAAAGCCCCTGCGTAAAACAGGTAAGCAAGGAAACCATTCAGTACCGTAACCCTCACAATGGAATGGTATTTATCCATATTCAGGATATAAACCATAAAAGTGATCACGTATGCGCCCCCAGCAAAAGCAACACCAGTAACCACATCAAAGCCTATCCACAACCCCCATGGAATTTCCTGTGAAAGGTTGGTAATTGCACCGATTCCTTTCCAGAAACGAATGCCAATCAACACGATACCCAAAAGCATAATCGGAACCGAGATTATGTTAAATGGAGTGAAAATTTTCCCTTTTGGTCTAAATTCTCTTAACAGGAACTTCCTGATGGATTTTCCATCATTGTCTGCCGATATTATAGTTCCGTTATTCATTTTCGTTTTCATTAGGGTTATTCCTTTTCGTTGCTTGTTGAATGCCTAATAATAGTGCAGGGACAAGCACAAACACACTAGGTACACTGTAAAGAAATCCTTTTGTAAGCGCCGGGTATGATTCATTCTGAATCGACGTTTTCATTCCCAGTTCTTTAAATGGAACCGGAGACAAGTACAACCAACAAGTGCCGCCTGCTTCATGCTCTCCATAGATCTGATCAACATACAGATCCGGTTTTTCATATATTCTTCTTCGCGCTTCCCTGATCAATTCTCTGCGGGTGCCAAACATTAGAGCTTCGTTAGGACAATTTTCCACACAGGCAGGAAGTTCCCCCTTTTGTACTCTGGTGTCAAAGCACATGGTGCATTTTTCTATTTTCGGATTCGGGCTGTGATATTCAAATTTTGGAATATCAAACGGACAAGAAACCATGCAATAACGACATCCCATACATTTTTCACCTCTCCAGATAACTGGTCCTTCTTTGGTTTTACACATCGCTTGAGTAAGGCATGCCGCTGCGCATGCAGGTTCGTTACAATGCATACATTGCATTTTTACAAACACTTTCCCTTTCGATGTATTATATTCATTAATAACGGTACGCCGCGTTTCATCAGGTTTTCGTAACCCTTTGATATCTTTTGTCGGAACTGGTACAGGTAAATTATTTGCATCGGAACAATCATATTCACATCCCCGGCAACCCTTGCATCGAGCGGAATCATATAAGACTCCATGGAACTCCGAATCACTCTTTATATTCGATGATGCTTTTAGTTCTTTTCCAATTGCCAGGGTAATTCCTGTAATACCCATTACTTTAAAAAAGTTTCGACGATGTAAATCCATGTTCTTATTTTTAGATTATCGTAATAATTTCGGATGCCAGAATTGTGGTTATTTGTAGTTGTCCAGAAATTTTGTCTGAAAATCTTCCCATATTTCTGGTCCAAAGTCAGATAGAACTCCCTCTTTAAGCACACCGCCATCCTGAAGTACAACATGCGCAAATTCAACGCTGTCAGGCTTTAGAGTAACTGCGAAAAAATCTTTTATCCTCGAAAACTCAGTGCCTATCCATCTCTTATATTTATCAGCTATATCCAAAAACTGAATTTCTTTAAACCAATTGGCAGGTTCAATTTCATAAACCCAACCTTCAGCATAAGGAGATGAATTCAGGTAGGCTGAATTCTTGATCAGCGCTTCATTTTGTTTTTTAATAATTCCTGAAACAGGTGCATAAATGTTTAATTGTTTACCTGATTGAATGATTGAGAAAAGCAGATCACCTTTTTTAATTTTTTCTCCTGGATTTTTCATTTCAATGCGTGTAACAAGGCCTGTAACCCGTTGCAGAAAATCATCAATGCCTATTGTTACGGTTCCGTCTTTCTCCATGAAAGCCCAGGTATGAGTTTTGTCAAAATACAAGCCTTGAGGGACAATAACAGAATTCTCGTCAAAACCAGGTGAATCGCCGTTAAAAGCAACGGCAATTGTCAGCTTTTTGCTTCTTTGATGACGAACACTTATATTAATAATTAAGCCTAATATTATTAGTGCGACCATAATTACAATTACCAACCAAGTCAGGGAATAAGAATCCTTTGCTGGTGGTACATTTACAATAACACCATTTATTTTTTCCAATTGTGATTGACTTTCGTTATTAACGAGATCACAATATCCGTTAGATTGTAAAAATTCTTGTCCATCGGCGAGCACCCATTTCAAGAATGCCGATTCTATGTTATTTTGAGGTTGCACATTACTAACCGCATAAATATTGTAATATAAAGATTTGGGATACTTTCCGATCCACACGCCCCGCAGGAAAAGATTTAGATCACTATAGATGTCTTCCATATGATCAATACAACCATTTCCATTTTTATCAATTGGCAGCAATCTGACATTCTCAATCAGACTTCGATTATCGGAACCTATAATATTGACAACTTTACAAAAACCTATTGCGAAAGGATCTTTTTGAATTGCCGAAATCACTTCATCGCTATTCCCAAGGGTAATACCATTTATTGGGGTTTGAGTTATCTGTAGAAATTTAGCAACCCTTATTTTTGTGGATTCGTCATTAATCATATAAATATGAACAGGTGCACTTTGTCCCCCTCCCAGGAGAGTTCCCCAGTTCTGCTTCTCTGGATTATTAAATATTTGAGCGAAAAGTTCCGGTGAAATGCCTCGTTTTTCGAGATCATTTAAATATGGATTTCCCGCATTCATAACAGAGATTATCACATCGCGGCCGACTACCATTTTCCAATTCGCCTCATCATTGACTACCGGCTGGGATATTTTCGAGACGAAAGTCAGATTATTGCCAGTGCTTAAATCGGCATTATTATTTGAAAGAATAGTAACCTTGATTTTCACCTCAGGATTAAGGCTACTATATTCGCTGGCCCATTTTGAAGTCAGTTTGTATAAATCCGCGGTACTCCTAATACTTAATGACCCTTGTTGCAAAGTGGAATTCTCGCTTGAAACTTCTTTACTACTTAAACAATAGCATATGAGAAGCAGTAAAAACATAATGACTAATGAGATTGAGTTTTTCATGATTTCCAGTATTTCAAATTATAATACTATATGCTACTCAAAACTAATGCCAATACTGCAAATTGAATTTAAGTCACTGTATTTCTGTTTATTATAAAATTAAGTATTTAAAATACAAACACACATAGTGTTTAATTTTTCAACATAGTTATTTAAATATGTTTACAAATTCGTGTATGCCAAATTATTAAGTGGTGGTGTATATATTATATACACATGGTGAATTTATCAACACTTTCGATTAATAATTAACGGCAAACAGTAGAATGAATTCCAGAAAACAAATGAACATCTCTGCCGTACAGCAGCTGGTTTTTTTCGTAAAAAACTTCCTATTCGCAGAAGAGCGGCAGGGAACCAACCACGAATGAGATTAGAAACTGTCGAAATTTTGAAAATTCGGTGCTAATTATTGTTCTGGCTAGATATAGGGAAGGTTATCGTCAAGTGGAGATATTTAAGGGTTAAAACAACCTTGTTTCGCTCCAAAAGAACCTGGTTGCTTCCCCCTTTGCAATTATTCCCTTGTTTATATATCCTTGATGATCAGAACGCTTCTACTATTTTAACTTCTTAAAAAGTGCCTTGGACAAACTTCAATCCGTATTTCGTGGAGAAGAGAAAAAGAATTTTTTATATAAAACTACAGTTCAACGAGAGTTAACAGTTATTCAGACGAGAAGGGGCGTATTGCCATCTTTCAGAATTTATGTCCTTTTAATAAAAAAACGACTTTTCAAGTTGCTCTAACCTATACTATATTTTTTGGTAACAAAATCAGGTCACATGAGTGATAAAGCAAATTTCAAAATACTGCAAATCAATATATAAGCACCTAATTCGGTGACTTTTTTCGGCCATTTTTT